>JBBIQY010000017.1:0-48053 GCA_037442085.1 Anaerolineae bacterium | reverse complement strand
AGTCCATGACACCCCAGGTTTCTTTTTTTGCCGCTCTTCGGCGCTTCCTGGCAGGCTGGCTATGCCCTCGACCAGCGCACGCCCTGGTTGTTGGTTGTTAAAGTTCGGCTTTTTGCAGAGGACTCAAAAATGGAAATGGGGGGAACGAGCCGATCAGGTGGCTGTTGCTGGATCATCCCTACTCGGACGCTGTGAAGCGTCGGCGGTCCGGTGACAGTCACCCATAATTTAGAGCTTATCTCTAAACTTCACCTTGGCGGGTTGATTCGGGTCTGGCGAAGGCAATGCCTTCGCCAGACCCCCCGGTTTGGAGATAGGGGTTCTTAGGCAGGTTGCAGCCAGAGCAGCTCACACGGTTCCAGCATCAGGCCGCGTGCAATGCTCCAGGTCTTGTGCGTAATCAAATCGGTGACGGTGTCCGGCAGGCCGAGGAGGGCGGTGTTGGCGCTTTGGCGCTGATCGCTGAAGTTCGCCAGCACGGTCACCGGCGTCAGCGGATGCTCACGCACGAAACCGAAGATGTGCTCGTTGCCGGTGTTCGCAATCGTCGTGTGCGCGTCTGCAAAGACGGGGTGTTGCTGACGCAGCTCGATCAGCCGGCGCAGGCGCTGATACAAACGGCCCTCGATATAGCGCGGATCGGCGCGTCGGGCGAATTGGTCCCAGTCCGCGCGTGGGCGGTGCACCCAACGGCTGTCGTCGGCCTTGGCCGGGTCCTCGCGGTAGCTGTAGTCGTTGAGCGTGCCGATCTCGTCGCCCAGGTAGATCAAGGGAATGCCGCCGATGCTCAGAACGATGCCGTACAACAGCAGGATTCGGCGCAGCGCCAGTTCCACCTCCTTTTCCGTCTCTTCTTTCAACGCCTTTTCGAGGCCGGCCAGCGAGGCGCAGGTGCCGGAGATGCGACAGTCGCCGGTTTTCGGGTTCTCCTGGAACGGCAGGCCGCGTGCAAAGCTGCCCGGAAAACGGCCCGTGTAGAACTGGTTGAGGAATTGGCGATGATCGAAACCCTTGATCCCGAGCTGCAGCGCGTCCTCATCGGAGAACGTCCAGCCGATGTCATCGTGGACGCGCACATAATTGACCCAGGCCGTGTCCGGAGGAAGGGCGAAGCGGTGACGCATGGAATGGGAGAGCAGCCGCACCTTGCGCGTCGCTAGCGAATTCCACAGCAGGGCCATCAAGAGCGGGTTGTAAGAGAGCTGGCACTCGTCCGGGTGGATGTACTTCGCCACGTCGTCCGGGTGCACGATGGCCTCGGACTTGAAGAGCAGGGCGGGGGCGGCGATGCGGCACAGCGCGTTGAAGGCCTGGATCAGCAGGTGGGCCTCCGGCAGGTTCTCGCAACTGGTGCCGAGTTTCTTCCAGATGAAGGCCACAGCATCCATCCGCAGTACTTCCACGCCGATGTTGGCCAGCGCCAGCATCTCCGCACCCATTGCTGTGAAGACCGCCGGGTTGCCGTAGTTCAGATCCCACTGAAACGAATGGAAGGTCGTCCAAACCCAGGCAGCTCCCTCGCCGCCGGCATCTCTTGTCAGGGGTGAGGGGGTGAGGGGCGTAAACGCGCCCGGATGCTCCTCCGGGAAAATTTCGCGCAGGGTGCGCTCGTAAGCGTCGGGCATCTGCCGATCGGAGAAGATGAAATAGAAGTCGCGGTACTCCGGGTCGCCGGCGCGCGCCCGCTGCGCCCACTCGTGTTCATCGCTGGTGTGATTGAAGATGAAGTCCAGGCACAGGCTGATGCCCTCCCGCCGCAGCTCGGCGGCCAGCTCACGCAGTTCGGTCAGCGTCCCCAGCGCCGGGTTCACTTCGCGATAGCTGCTGACCGCGTAGCCGCCGTCGTTGTTGCCCGCAGGCGTTTTGAAGAGCGGCATCAAGTGCAGATAGGTCAGGCCAAGCTCTTTGAAGTAGGGGATGCGGTCACGAATCCCTTGCAGGTTCCCGGCAAATAAATCCACGTAACACACGCCGGCCAGCATCCGGTTGGATTGGAACCAGCCCGGGTCACGTTCGCGCGCAGCGTCGAGCTCCTTCAGGTCGGCCGGGCGCTCCAGCCAGGACTCGGCGGCGACCTCCAACAGCCGCTCCAGATGAAAGAGCAAGTCGTAGCGTTGGCCGTATACGCTGACCAGCAAGCGGAAGAGGCGTGGATAGTGCCGCCTGAGGCGACGTTCGAACACGGCCCAATCGGCGGCGGTCGTTCGGGCCGCGTATTTCTCGACCAGGCGCGGCAGCAGGCGGCGCAGCGAGTTTTCGGTTTCGGATTCGAGCCAGGCAGAGTCGAACATGGGCGCAGAGGGTGGAGATCAGAGATCAGAGATCGAAGACTGGGCGAGGGCAAGGGCGCCGAGCACGCCGGCGCGGTTGCCCAACGCGGGCAGTGTCAGGTAGGTTTCGATGGAATCCAGCAAGGTCGGCGATTGAATATAACCGTTGAGCAGCGTCTGCACCTCCGCACGCACGCGCGGCAAGAGCTGCGGCTGGGCCATGACGCCGCCGCCCAGGATAATACGCTGCGGCGAGAGCGTGCAGATGTAGCTCGTGAGGGCCAGCGCGATGTAGTGGGCCTCGAGCGCCCAGGCGGGATGATCGGGGGGGAAGGTCTCGGCGCGCGCGCCCCAGCGTTTCTCCAGCGCCGGTCCGGCGGCCAGCCCTTCGAAGCAATCACCATGGAAGGGGCAGGCACCGGGGAACGGGTCGCGCTGCGGGTCGCGCGGCAGGCGGATATGGCCCATCTCCGGATGCAGCAGCCCGTGCACCAGCCGCCCGCCCACCATTGCCCCGCCGCCGATGCCGGTGCCGACGGTCAGGTAGATGAAGGTATCCAGGCCCTGCGCCGCGCCCCAGCGGTATTCGCCAAGCGCCGCGCCGTTCACGTCCGTATCGAAGCCGATAGGCACGTCCAGCGCGCGCTTGAGCGGCCCGGCCAGATCGGTGTTCGCCCAGCCGGGTTTGGGCGTGGAGGTGATGTAGCCCCAGGTCGGCGATTGCGGATTGAGATCAACCGGGCCGAAGGAAGCTACGCCGACGGCGGCAAGCTGGCTGCGATAGGGTTGAAAGAACTCGATCACCTGCCGGATCGTCTCGCCGGGTGTGGTGGTGGGGAACCGCGCCTCGGCGCGCAGGTCGTCCGGCCCCGTCCCGACCGCGCAGATGAACTTGGTGCCGCCCGCTTCCAGGCCACCGAAAAGCTGGTTCATGGTTTGCATGTCAAGCACCCCGTGCGCTCAAATTTCGGGCGCGTGAGCGATTCTCGCAAGTATGAGTTCCGCGCTACCGGCGACTTTGCGAAGCGGGGACATTGCCGGCAAATTCCCGACCATCGTCTACCTCGCCGGCCATTCAGCCGCATCGCCTAGCCACACGTAACTGTACGCCGGCAGCGTCAGCGTCCGAGCATGCAGCGTGGGCGCGCCGGCGGCACGGCTGGTGAGGACGACCGTGTGCGGGACGTCGGCCGTCAGGGTCAGGGTCTGCGTTTGGGCGGACAGGTTATGAACGGCCTCCAGCCGCCCCTCGGTAGCGGTGTGGCGCAAGGTCAGCAGAGCACCCGCATTGTGCAGAAGGGGTTCACACAGGCCGCGGCCCAACACTGTCTGCTGCTTGCGGACGGCGATCATCTGCCGCAGCGTATGCCACAGCGAGTCCGGCTGCGCCCGGGCCGCCGCGACATTGACCCGGTCGTAGGCGAACGGCCCGTCTTCGATGGGCGGCGCATACAGCCGCCGGGAGGGCGCGTTCGAGAAGCCGGCGTTGCGGCTCGCCTCCCATTGCATCGGCGTGCGCACCCCGTTGCGATCCGGCAGCCAGATGTTGTCACCCATGCCGATCTCGTCGCCGTAATAAATGATCGGCGAGCCGGGCAGCGTAAACAGCAACGAGTGGGCCAGCTCCAGCTTCCGCCGGTCGTTATCCAGGAGTGGAGCAAGCCGGCGGCGGATACCCAGGTTCAGCCGCATGCGCGGCTCCGGCGCATACTGCTCCCACATCCACCGGCGTTCTTCCGGCGTCACCATCTCCAGCGTCAATTCGTCGTGGTTGCGCAGAAAGGTACACCACTGGCAGCGGTCAGGGATCGGAGGCGTGCGCCTGAGAATCTCTTCGACGGCCGAGCCTTCGCCGCGCTTGAGCGCCATGTACAGGCGGGGCATCACCGGAAAGTGGAATCCCATATGGAACTCGTCGCCGTCGCCAAAGTAGGGACGCACATCCTCCGGCCACTGATTGGCCTCGCACAAGAGGATGCGCCCGGGGTATTCGGCGTCCAGTACGCGGCGCAGCTCCTTGAGATAGGCGTGCGTCTCGGGTAGGTTCTCGCAATTGGTCCCCTCGCGCTCGAACAAGTAAGGCACGGCGTCGGCGCGAAAGCCGTCCACGCCCAGGTCCAGCCAGAAGCGCATGACCTTCAGCATCTCGGCGCGCACGGCGGGGTTGTCGAAGTTCAGGTCGGGCTGGGCGGCGTAGAAGCGATGCCAGTAATACTGGCCGGCGACCGCGTCCCAGGTCCAGTTGGATTTTTCGGTATCAAGGAAGATGATGCGCGCGTCGGCGTACTTTCGGTCGGTGTCACTCCAGACGTAATAGTCGCGGTACGGCGACCGGCGGTCGGCGCGCGCCGCCTGAAACCAGGGGTGCTGATCGGATGTGTGGTTGAGCACCAGGTCAATGATGATTTTCAGCCCGCGTGCGTGCGCCTCGGCCAGCAAGGTCTTGAAGTCGTCGAGTGTGCCGTAGTCCGGATGGATGCCGTAGTAATCGGCGATGTCGTAGCCGTCGTCCTTGAGCGGCGAGGGGTACAGGGGCAGCAGCCACAGGCAATCTACGCCCAGCTGCTGAAGGTAATCCAGCTTCCGAGTCAGGCCGGGCAGATCGCCGTGGCCATCGCCGTTGCTGTCGCAGAAGGCGCGAACGTATAGCTCGTAGAAAACGGCATGCTGATACCAGGGGGTCGCGGCGTTCATAGCCGTTGTGGGTTAATCCGGCGCATGAAAAAAAAAGGGGGTGTTCGGCGGGTCAGTCGGCCAGGCCGTTGCGCGCGACGACATCTCTGTACCAGAGCGCGCTCTGCTTTGGAATGCGACGCTGAGTCTCATACTCGACGCGCACCAGCCCGAAGCGTCGGCTGTAGCCCCAGGCCCATTCGAAGTTGTCTAACAGGCTCCACACATAGTAACCGCGCAGGTTGACGCCTGCCTGAAGCGCAGCGTGGGCGGCGCGGATGTGTTCACGCAGAAAGTTGACGCGCGCCCAGTCGGCGCAAAAACCCCGTCCATCGGGCTGGTCGTTGAACGCGCAGCCGTTCTCGGTGACGTAGACGGCCGGGTTGCCATATTTCGTTTTGAGATCCAGCAACACCGCCGTCAGGCCGGGCGGGTTCACCCCCCAACCCATCTCGGTGCGTCCCCAGCCCGGCGCGGAGAGCGGCTGCGTGTGCGCCTTGAGCAGGCCGCCCTCCACCGAATGGGAGATGACTTCGGTCATGTAGTAGTTGACGCCGAGAAAATCAATGGGCTGGTGAATGGTGCGCAGGTCGTCGGCCTGCACCCTGGGGGCGTGCGGGCCGATCCAGTCCAGCAGCGCCTGCGGGTAACGGCCATGATAGATCGGGTCGAGGAAGAGCGAGACGCCGTTGGCGTAGTAGCGGTCGCGGGCGGCCAGGTCGGCCTCGCGGTCGCTGAACGCGAGGTAGTGCTGTGGGTTGAGGACGAGGCCGATCTGGCCGGTGTAAGCGCCCTGACGAAAGGCCTGGACGGCCAGGCCGTGCCCCAGCAGCAGATGGTGCACAGCCTGATAGGCCTGTGACGCATCACAGATTCCGGGGGCATGGTGGCCGGTCCCATAACCGAGAAAGGCGCTGCACCAGGGTTCGTTGTGCGTGGCCCAGAATCGCACGCGATCCCCGAGCTGCCTGAAGACGATGTCGGCGTAATCGGCAAACCAGTAGGCGCAATCGCGGGTCGGCCAGCCGCCTCGGTCTTGCAGAGCCTGCGGCAGGTCCCAGTGATTGAGCGTGACGGCGGGGACGATGCCGGCGGTGAGCAAGGCATCCACCAGCCGGTCGTAGAAATCAAGGCCTTTGACGTTGACGGCGCCCCGGCCTTGCGGCAAAACGCGCGCCCAGGCGATCGAGAAGCGATAGGCCTGCAAGCCCAGTGACTTCAGTAGGGCCACATCGTCGCGCCACAGATGATAGTGGTCGCAGGCGACATCACCGGTGTCACCGTTAAGGACGTTGCCGGGCCGGTGGCAGAAGCGATCCCAGATGCTTTCGCCCTTGCCATCCTCGTTCCACGCGCCTTCGATTTGATAAGCGGAGGTGGCGGCGCCCCAGAGAAAGCGGTCGGGGAATTTGAGCTGCATGGTGTGCCCTCGGGCCATGAGACATGATGTCGGCATAGAAACAGCGCGGATAGTGTCACCCATCCGCGCTGCCGGGGGGTGCGGTGTCTGAAACTTAGCCCTTGACCGAGCCGGCCAGCAGGCCACGCACAAAGAAGCGCTGCAGGGCAAAGAACACGGTCAACGGCAGCAGCATCGAGATGAACGCGCCCGCCGTCAGCAGATGCCAGTCGGAGCCGCGCGAGCCGACGATCTCGGCCAGGCGCTGCGTGACCACCTGCACATCGGGCTTTGCGCCCACAAAGATTAGCGCCACCAGGTAATCGTTCCACACCCACAGGAATTGGAAGATGGCGAAGGAGGCGAGCGCCGGCACCGAGAGCGGGATCATCAGGCGGATGAAGATGGTGAAGTGTGAGGCACCATCAATGAAGGCCGACTCGAGAATATCACGCGGCAACTGGCTGATGTAGTTGTACAGCAGGTAGGTGGCCAACGGCAGGCCGAAGCCGGTATGGGCGAGCCAGACGGCCAGGAACGTGCCGTTCAGGTTGAGGGCCACGTAGTCGCGCAGGATCGGCACCAGGGCGATCTGCAAGGGCACCACCAGCAACGCCACGACCACGATGAACATCAGCCGCCGGCCCGGGAAACGCATCCAGGCAAAACCGTAGGCCGCGAAGGCGGCGATCAGGATCGGGATGACGGTGGAGGGGATGGCAACGATCAAGCTATTGAGGAAAGCGTTGCCCATGTCGTCGCCCTTCACGATCTGCTCATCGCCGGCGGCATTGCGGATGACATACTCTTTGCCAGTCAAGACGTTGGCGTAGTTCTCCAGCGTGAACTTCGTATTCGCCGTCCACTGCCGCTCCTGGATTTCGATGCGGCCCAGACGGCGGTTACCCACCCAGGTCAGCCGTTTGCCGTCCGGCGTTTCGATGCCGGCGCGAAAATCCTCGAAGGTGCCGCGGACACCGCCGATCTCCATCACGCCGGTGCGGTCTACGTCAGCCGGGATTTCAACTTCGCCGGTCTTGACCCAGGCCCGGTGCGGGAAGATCGTCCACCAGCCTGAAATTTGGATGTCCGTGCGGTCACGAAAGGAGGAGACGAACAGACCGAGAGTGGGGATCAGCCACGCCAGACAGATCAGGCCCAGCGTGCCGTTGACGAAAATCGCCGACAGGAGTTTGCGAGTCTGCGTATTCATCAAAAGGCCTCCCGCTCGCTGAAGGAGCGAAGGTTATAGATCATGACTGGGATCACGGCCAGGAAGAGCACGATGGCCAGGGCGGAGCCGACGCCAAAATCCCGATTGGTGAAATACTGTCGGTAGAACTCGGTGGCGATGACGCTGGTGCCAAACTGGCCGCCGGTCATCACCCAGACCACGTCGAAGATTTTGAGCGTGAAGATGATCACCGTCGTAGTCACAGTGATGATGGTGCCCATGATCTGCGGGATCATGATATCCACAAAGACCTGCCACTCGTTCGCGCCGTCCACGCGCGCCGCTTCGAGGATCTCGGCCGGGATGCCCTTGATGGCCGCCGAGAAAAGCACCATGGCGTAGCCGGTTTGCAGCCAGACGACGATGACGATGAGGAACAGGCTGTTCCAGGGCGGCGGGATCAGGGCCGTCCAGGCTTGCGGCTCGCCGCCGAGCGCCACCCAGATCGCGTTCAGCAGGCCGATCTGCGGACTGCCTTTATCCTTGACTTCGTAGATGAAATTCCAGATCACGCCGGCGCCGACGAAGGAGATGGCCAAGGGCATGAAGATGATGGCTTTGGCCAGCGTCTCGAAGCGGCTGCGGTCCGCCAGGACGGCGATGACCAGCCCGGAGACCACGGTCAGGCTGGTTCCCAGCACCATCCACAACAGATTGTTGCGGAAGACGCTGAGCATACTGGGATCGGTGAAGACGAACAGATAATTCTGGAGGCCGACGAAGGCGGAGTTGTTCGCATTGAACAGGCTGATATAAAACGTGCGCAAGGTCGGGATCGCCAGGAACCAGGCGAGGATCAGCATGGCCGGGCCGACGAACAGGAAGGGCTGCAAGCGGCGCACCCACTCCGGCGCCAGTTGCTCCACCAGCCAGTTGGAGACGAAGTACAGCAGCGCCGCGCCGCCGACGCCCCAGATCACCGCGACGATCGCGACGAGCCACTTGGGGGCGTCGCTATCCCGCAGGAAGATGAACCCCTGCCACAGGCCGAGGAACGTCACCAGCGGGACGATCATGGCAAGCGCCAGGCGCCCCAAGTTGGTGGTGAGCCACGTCAGCGGGCTGGCGGGAAGGGCGGGCGTGTTTTCCATAGTAAGCTCCTGACTTGAGTCGCGAATCGCGGGCGCGGCGCGCTCTGTAGCTGAGATGACGTTGAGCGCTGGCGGGGAGGAGAAGCAGTTCTCCTCCCCGCCAGGTTCGGATGCCGAAGCGTTACTTCGGCCAGGTCGCGTCTATGTTCTTGAGAGCCGTATCCAGATCGGCCGTGCCGGCGACGTAAGACGTCATCTCCTTCCAGAAGGAGCCGGCGCCGACCTGACCGGGCATCAGGTCCGAAGCGTCGAACCGAACTGCGGTGGCTTCCAGGATGATCTTGGCAACCCCGCGATCCACATCGTTCGTGTACCAGTCGAGGTCCGAGTCCAGGTGAGGCGAAATCGCGCCACCGGATTCGAGCCATGTCTGGAGATGGCTGCCATAGGTGAAGTGCTCCATCACGGCGATAACTTCCGGGCGGTCCGAGAAAGCGGCCCAGATGTCGCCGGCCACGAGCACCGGCTTGCCATAGGCCGGGTCAATGCCGGGCAGATAGAAGAAGTCGTAATCCACGCCGGCCTTGGCCTCCTTGGGGAAGAACGTGGTGATGAAGTTGCCCTGTTTGTGTAACCAGCACTTGGGCGGATCCTCGAACATCGGGGTGGGCGCATCACCAAAGAAGGTGGTGGCGATGGCCGCGCGCCCGCCGAACACATAGTTGTCGTTGAACCAAATCTTCGACCAGGCTTCGATGGCCTTCTTGACCTCCGGGGAGCTGAACGGCAGCGTGCCCGCGACCCACTTGTCATAGTTTTCCAGCGAGGTCGTGCGCAGCATCATCTCCTCGGTCCAGTCGGTGGCCGCCCAGCCGGTGGCCGCACCGGACTCGATGCCGACACACCAGGGCGTGTCGCCGTCCGCGACGATTTCGTCCATCAGGGCCTCAAGTTCCTGCCAGGTGGTCGGGATCTTGTAGCCGGCCTTGTCGAAATCGTCCTTGGGATACCAGACCAGCGACTTGGCGTTGACGCGCTCCCAGATACCGGCCATGATCTTGCCGTTGGGGCCATCCATCGTCGCCATATCCAGCCAGGATGCATTGTAGCGTTTGAGCAGGTCCTCGCGGCTGAAGTACTTGTTCAGGTCCACGACCTTGCCGGCCTTGGCAAAGTTGGCCAGCAGGCCGGGCTGCGGGAAGTCCACGATGTCCGGGGCGTCGGCGGCGTCAACGCGCGCGCTAATGGTGGCCTCGAACTCCTTGGAGCCTTCGTACTGGATGTCAATGCCGGTCTTGTCTTCGAAAGCCTTGATGGTGGCATTGAATTTTACAGCATCTTCATCCGTGAACGGGCCGGTGGCCGTAACCTTCGTGCCCTTGAACTCGCCGGCCAGCGCGCGCTCGAGGAAGGTGCCGCTGGGAGCGGGCGGCTGAGTGGCTTGAAGCGGCGTGGTCGGTTGCGCCACGGTGGTCGGTTGCGCCACGGGGGTCGGCGCGGTCGTGGGAGTCGCTGCCGGGGCGCAAGCCGCCAGCAAGAGCGCAGCCGTCGTCAACAAGCTGATCGCTTTCCAAACGTGCTTAGACATAGTCTCCTCCAAATTGAAAGTTGCCAATCTGCCAAACGGAAAATGGGTGAAGGTATGGCTGCCTCTCGATCACCTCCTTTCAGTCAGTGAACTCCGGGCGGCGGCGCCGTCGTGGCACGCACGATCAGTTGCGCCTCCATGACCTCGCAGACAGGCTCGGTGAGCCGGCGCTCCAACGCCGCCAGCAGCAATTCCATCCCGCGCCGACCTGACTCGAACAGCGACTGACGCATGGTGGTCAGGCCGAGGTATTCGGCGACCTCGATGTCGTCATAGCCGATCACGGACACGTCCTCAGGCACGCGCAGGCCCAGCTGACGCGCCGCCTCGAGGACGCCCATCGCCTGCGTGTCGCTGGCCGCAAAGATCGCCGTCGGCCGGTCGGGCAAGGTCAGCAGTTCCTGCGCCAGCCGGCGCGCCTCGGCGCGGTTGTGCGGCCCCCACCGATGCCACTCCGGGCGGAAGGGAAGGCCGGCCGCTTCCAACGCCCGCCGGTAACCCTGATACCGATCGAAGCTGGCGGTGAAGTTGAATGGTGTGATAAAAGCGCCACTGATATAGCCGATGCGCCGGTGGCCAAGGTTGATCAGGTGGGCGGTGGCTTGCTGCCCGCCGATCTCATCATTGGTGACGACCCGATTCAGCATCGTGAGCGAGGGGTGATTGGCGTCCACCAACACCACGGGCACGGGGCTATCGGCCAGACGGGCGAGGTCTTCGTCGCGCGGGGTCAGCGAGATAATCAGAATGCCATCGGCCCGTTCTCGGCGCGGCACATCGCGAAAGTACATGTCGCGTTTTTCGGGCGTCTCGACGTTGTAGAGCACCAGGTCGTATTGGCTCTCGGCTACCACGCTTTCCACGCCGCGCAGCCGCTCGACAAAAGCGGGACGCGTGAAGAAAGGCGTGATAACGGCGATGATGAGCGTCTTACCCAGAGAGAGGCGGCGGGCGGTGGGGTTGGGCGTGAAATTGAGCTCCGCGATGGCGGTCTGGACGCGCTCACGGGTGGCTGCGCTAACCAGAGGGCTGTTGTTGAGGACGCGGGAGACGGTGGCTAAGCCGACACCGGCCTTCTGGGCAACATCACGGATCGTGGTTGGCATATAATGGAACCGATTTGGGCGGTTTGCCGATTTGTGTGTAATTTCGTAGGCGCGGCTCTCAGACCCGCGCCTACAGGCCGAATTACACAATTTTCGGCATACGGCCGCCGATTTCAGAAATTATGGAACCGGTTTCAAATTAGCATTATATAGCGACAGGAGTCAACGGTTTTGCCGTAATTTTTAAGCAGAGGTTGTTCAAGTGTGAGTAGTTCCATCTACTAGCGAACGTTCGCGCGAGTTGCGTTTTCATAGAAATCGCGAACGTTCGCCTGCTCGACTGGAAATGAGCTGGAACTGGCCAAATATCAGTGAAACGAGGCGAAAGTGCAAAACTCGTGAATGCGGATGAGCGTGTGTGGAGATGGCAATGCAGCGCGAGAAAGGCAGGACGGAGTGGAGTTTGTCGAGCAGACGCCGGCAGTTGTGCAGCGCTCCACTTGTGATAGGCAACGCCCCACGCACAACGTGCTATAACTTGGGCCTCGCTCTTTCGATGACGGCAGCGAAGTCAATACCGGCGGGCAGCGCGCCGAACAACAACCCGCCCTCACCAGCGAGGCGGGAGGCGCAAAAGGCATCGGCCACGGCGGAAGGCGCGCACCGCACGAGCAACCCCGCCTGCAGGGCCAGCGCCAGTCCTTCCACCACGCGCCTCGCTCGCACCTCTACCTCGGCATCCTGCAACTCGCGCTCCAGCCGCGCGACGAAACGATCCAGGTGGGGGTTCCCGCCGCGCGCCAGGCTGATCTCCGCCCATAAGGCCTCGAGCGAACCCGGCTCCTTCCGAAACGCGCGCAGGACGTCCAGGCATTGGATGTTGCCTGAGCCTTCCCAGATAGCGTTGACGGGCACGTCGCGGTACAGGCGGGCCAGTGGCGACTCTTCGACAAAGCCGTTGCCGCCCGTGCACTCCAACGCCTCGGCGACGCCGGCCACGGCGCGCTTGGTGATCCAATACTTACCGATAGCGACGGCGATCCGCGCAAAGGCGCGCGCCTCGGCGGAGTGTGGGGCTTCGTCGAAGCTGCGGGCCAGGCGCAGGGCCAGCACCGTGGCCGCCTCGGACTCCAGGCACAGATCGGCCAGCACGTTTTGCATCAGCGGCTGATCGAGGAGGCGCTTGCCGAAGGTCGAACGATGAGCGGCGTGGTGGGTGGCTTCCGCGACGGCCCGCCGGAGCGTGGCCGCCGAGCCGAGCGCACAATCCAGCCGTGTGTGCCGGACCATCTCCATGATGTTCGCCACCCCACGTCCCTCTTCGCCGATGCGCTGCGCCCACGCGCCGTGGAATTCCACCTCGCTGGAAGCATTGGAGCGATTGCCGACTTTGTCCTTGAGCCGCAGGATGTGGAAGGCGTTGCGCGTCCCGTCCGGCTTCCAGCGCGGCAAGAGGAAGCAGGAGAGGCCGCCGGGCGCCTGGGCCAGCACGAGGAAGGCGTCGCACATCGGTGCGGAGCAGAACCACTTGTGGCCGGTGAGCGCGTACGCGCCGTCGCCTAACGGTTCGGCGCGTGTGGTGTTGGCGCGCACGTCGCTGCCGCCCTGGCGTTCGGTCATCGCCATGCCAAAGAGCACGGCCCGCTTTTGTGAGGCAGGCGTGCAGCGCGGGTCGTAGTCATTCACCAGCAGGCGCGGTTCCCACTCAACGGCCAGCTCCGGTTGAAGCCGCAGCGAGGGCACAACGGCAAACGTCATTGTGATCGGGCAGCTCGCACCCTCCTCGATCTGATGGCGCAGCATCATCAGTGTGGCCCGGACGACGTGCGCGCCGCGCTGCTCACACGTCCAGGGCAGCGAATGTGTGCCTGCTTTCAGGCCGAGCCGCATCAGGTCGTGCCAGGCCGGATGAAAGTCCACCTCGTCAATGCGATGGCCGAAACGGTCATGCGTGCGCAGCGTTGGCGGGTACCGGTTGGCGAGGTCGCCCAGCCGGAGTGTCTCCGCCTGCCCACAGACCGCACCAAACTCGCGCGCCTGTGCCTCGCCCCAACTACCGCCCTCGCGGCGCAGCGCCTCGCACAGCGCCACGTCCTGCTCAAAGACGTTGTAATTCTCCAGAGGCGGCGGCTGGTTGAAGACTTCGTGAGGGGAGCGGGTCGTCATGCCACGTCCATGAGGTTAGGCGCTCAGCGAGCCAGAGGGGCGCCGGATCGTCTCGATGGCGCGGCGCCTCGGTGCCCAGCCATCAAGAACTCTCAGGCGGTCAAAATTTGCACGCCCAGCGCATCGAGCACAAACTGGATCGGGTTGAGGATCGTCGTCGAGGCCGAGCCGGCGAACAGCAGACCGACGACGCGCCTCTCCATATCTAGCACCGCCGAGCCGGAGTCGCCGCCCTGGCTCATGGCGCCGGCCAGCAGTTGCCCAGTGAAGGTGGCGATCGGCCCGCCATAGTTTACGTTCACCGTCACGTCAATCTGCTGGATGCTGCCGGTGGTGTAGCCGGTCGTGCGGCCCAACTTCTGCACCGCCGTGCCGAGCGTGGCCGTGCCCGCGCCGATGGGCACGCCGATGTTGAGGATGTCGGGCGTCACCAGTTCGGGCGTGGTGGGCCGGCACAGGGCACAATCTACCTTGTTGTCGCCCGGGGCGTTCTGCACCTTGGGCTTGGGCAGGAAGGCCGAGAGCGGAGAACAGCCGTTGCCCGGCCCCGGCGAGCCGGTGAAGTAAATCGGCACGAACTCCGCTAGCGTGCCGATCTGGTCGGCGCTGGTGCCGCCGTCGGCACGGCCCGGCTGCCAGATAGGATCGCCCACCTGGGCGTTGTTGCTGTTGGCCAGGACGTGGTTGTTGCTCAGCATCAGGCGTTCGCCGTTTTTGCTGACCAGGCAGCCGAACGTGCCTGCCGTGATCTGGTAATGGCCGAGGCTGACGCCGGGGCGCGCGGGCCGCATCTTCTCGCGCGGGTTCTGGAAGGCGACGATCTCGCCCGTCTCCACCACATCAGTGGGAGTGCCGTCAACGGTCCTGGGCACGATATCGGCGGCGCTCAACTCGGCCAACGGCACCTTACGCCGTACCGAGACGATCACGGCCAGTTCGTCCGTGAGCACGCCGCCCGACTCTTTGTAACCGATGCCCACCGCAACGGCGTTGGGTTTGGCGATGAGGCCGGTTTCGCCGGCCAGCTTGGCCTGTCGCACGCTTTCCAGAATGGCTGACATGTTGCCTTCCTCCGGTTTGTTCCATGATCACGCGACACCCGAACGTGTCACGCATCGCGTGTTCCGTTGGCGCTGACGCTACCGGGCCACGGCTAGAAAGCCGCGATCTCACCAGTCTCCACTACATCCACCGGCACGCCGTCCAGCGCCACCGGGATCACGTCGCCGCTCCCGAGCTGGGCGGCCGGGAGCTTCTTCCTGACGGAGACGACGAGGCAGACCTCATCGGTCTGCGCGCCGCCGCGCGTGCGCCAGCCAACGCCGACTGCGACGACATTGGCCTTGCGCAACAGCTCGGCTTCGTAGCGACGTTTGACGGCGATGGCGTGCTGCACAATGTCCTGGGACATAACTCTAGACCTGCAAGCTGAGACTGCTCCATAGTACTCCCATTTAGAGTTAACGTGCAATGGGGAGTTTTCGCCGCGACGTTGCGTCGCTCAGCCAGCGCTTTCCTCGCGCGGGCGGCTATCCGATGCGGCAGTGCGGCGCGGCCTCAGGCACGTTCGCAGCTTCTGGCGTAACGTGCTCAATCGGCGGCGCACAGGCGGCAGGCGCAGCGCCAACAGCCCGACCAGGATGGCGCCGTAGATCAACGGCTCGGTCCGATCGGCCTTGACCAACAAGAAGAAGTGCAGCACGGCCAGCAGGGCAGCGACGTATACGGCGCGATGCAAATCCTTCCACGCCCTGCCCAGCCGCTTCTGCCAGCCTTTGGTCGAGGTGAGCGCCAGCGGCAGCAGGAGCACCAGCGCCCCCAGACCGGCCAGCAGGTAAGGCTTCTCCAGCACCTGCCGGTACAGCTCAGCCCAGTTGAGGCCGTAATCCACTACCGTGAAGATGAGCATATGGGCCGTCGCGTAGAAGAAGGCATACAGCCCCAGCCACCTGCGCAGTGGGATGGCCCAGTTCCAGCCAAAGACCGTGACGGCAGGCGTCACCGCCAGCGACAGCAACAGCAGGATCAGCGCGGGCAGGCCGGTGCCAAAGGTCAGATCTTGAATCGGGTTGACGGATAGCCGACCGAGGTAGGCGTGCCAGGCGATGTTGGCGACCGGCAGCCAGGCGCCGAGGTGGACGGCGAGCAGCGGCCAGTTAATAGGCCGGCGAGCGCAGGTCATGCGGTGACTGGGTTTCATCTGACGGCATTTGTCGTCAATAATTCAATCGCAAATCCATCCCCTCGTACAGGCCCGCTACCTGCTCGGAGTAGCCGTTGAACATCAGCGTCTTGCGCCGGCCCACCTCGCCGATGCGGCGCTCAGTGGCCTGCGACCAGCGCGGGTGATCCACCTCCGGGTTGACGTTGGAGTAGAAGCCGTACTCGCGCGGCGCGGCGGTGTTCCACAAGGTGTTGGGCCGCGTATCCGTCAATTCGATCTTGACGATGGCCTTGATGCTCTTGAAGCCATACTTCCACGGCACAACAAGGCGGATGGGCGCGCCATTCTGCGGCAGGAGGGCCTGCCCATATAGGCCGGTCGCGAGGGTCGTCAACGGGTTCATGGCTTCGTCCAGCCGCAGGCCTTCGGTGTACGGCCAGTCATACCACGGGCTGCCCTGCCCCGGCATCTTGTCGCGCGCCAAGATCGAGGTGAACTTGACGTATTTGGCGTCAGAGGTCGGCTCGACCTGTTCCAGTATCTGTGAGAGCGAGAAACCTTCCCACGGGATGACCATGGACCAGCCCTCGACGCAGCGCAGCCGGTAGATGCGCTCTTCCGAGGTGAAGGTCTTGAGGAGGTCTTCGAGCGCGTAAGTCTTGGGGCGACGCACCAGGCCGGTCACCTCGACCGACCAGGGATCGGTGGGAAAATCCCTGGCGAGCGAGGCCACCGCCTGCTTATTCTCGGAGAACTCGTAGTAGTTGTTGTAGGTAGTGATGGCCTCGAAGCTGGTGGCCGGGTCGCCCAGCTCGTCGGTCTTGCCGCCGAAGGCGGGGGCCTGGCCGGACGGGGCGGTGGCGCCCGGGGCCGTCGCCCCGCAGGCGGCCAGCAATGCCGAGCCGGCAGCCAGCGCGCCGAACTTCAGAAAACGGCGGCGGGAGCGGTAGATGTGTTCGGGCGTGATTTCAGACGAGCGAATTTTCATGGCCGGCTCCTTGCATTGAGTTTCGTGAACGCGGGTGAAGTGAAATCGGGTCGTTCGCGCCATGCGGCAGCGAGGATTCTATCCGCAAGCAGGGCGCGAGTCAGGTGAGCTACGGATAAGTCTCAGCCCGCCGGGGTTCATTGCACGTACAATAGACGGCACTTGTTGCAGAAGCCTTACGACTTAAGCGTTCTGTAATACGCTTACGCTAGAGTCGGCCCATGACCGAAGGCAGCATTCTGATCGTCGAAGATGAGCCAAGCCTGCGCGAGGTGGTGAGCCTGTACCTCAAACGCGCCGGCTACCGGGTGGCCACGGCCAGCGACGGCCGCCTGGCGCTGGACTGGCTGGAGCGCGAGACACCCGACCTGGTGGTGCTCGACCTGATGTTGCCGCACGTGGATGGCTTCGAGATCACGCGCTGGCTACGCGCGCGCGGCGACACGCCCATCATCATGCTCACGGCGCGGCGCGAAGAGAGCGAGCGCATTGCCGGGCTGGAGCAGGGCGCGGACGATTATGTGGTCAAGCCCTTTTCCCCGCAGGAGCTGGTAAGCCGCGTGCGGGCGGTGCTGCGGCGCAGCCGCAAGGACGGCGCAGCACTGGGCCGCGAGCCGGCGCTGTCGTTCGACTCGATCCAGATTGACCCCGGCGCGCGGACGGTCTTCGTGCGCGGCGCAGAGAAAACGCTGACCGCCAGGGAATTCGATCTGCTGTATTGGCTGGCCCGCCACCCGCGCCAGGTGTTTACACGCGATCAGCTCCTCGAAGCGGTGTGGGGCTATTCCGAGTACATTGACCCCGGCGCGGTCACCGTCCACATCCGCCGCCTGCGCGAGAAAATTGAGGCCAACCCCTCCGCCCCGCAGTTCATCCTGACGGTGTGGGGAGTCGGGTACAAGTTTGAAGCATAGCGACGGCGGACGAAGGACGGCGGACGGCAGCCCAGTCGGTCTGGGCAACGCCGTCTTTCGTCAACCGTCCACCGTTGCCCAGCCATGAGCGCTCTGACCAAAACCCTCACGCGCTGGAGCCTGCCCATCCGCTTCTTCCTCGGCGTCGCATTCTCGCTGGCGCTGACGCTGGCGCTGTTCACGCTGCTCATGCAACCGCCCGCCGGCGAGCTGGGGCTGATGACGTTGTTCCTTTCGGCCACAGCGGCGGCCTCGACGGCGGCAGGCTATGCCGCCTACCGGCTCGGCTGGTATCGCCACTCGCCGGGCCTGCGTTGGAGCATCCTGGGCAGCTGCGCGCTATCGGCGGTGCTCACCTTCTTCAACGTCTGGCTCACCGCGCGGCTGATGTTCGCCAGCGCCCATGATCTGATGCTAGCGACGGTGTTGCTGCTCTTTGCCGGCGGCATCGCCATGGCGCTCGGCTACTTCTTTGCCGAGGAGCTCGCCGGCCGGCTGGCGCAAGTGAGCGCCGCGGCGCGCCGGATCGCCCAGGGAGATTTGCAGGCGCGCGCGCCCGTGAGCGGGCGCGACGAGATGGCCGATTTGGCCCGCACCTTCAACGCGATGGCCGCACAACTGGAGGCCGCCGCCCAACGCCAGCGCGAACTGAATCAGTTGCGCCGCGACCTGATCGCCTGGGTGAGCCACGACCTGCAAACGCCGCTGGCCTCCGTCCGCGCGCGCGTGGAAGCCCTGGCCGACGGCATGGTGGACGACCCCGCCGCCGCACACCGTTACCTGCGCACCGCCCAGCGCGACATCCAGGCGCTCTCGCTGTTGATTGATGACCTATTCCAGATGGCGCAGTTGGATGCCGGCGGGCTGAAGCTGGACGTGGCCGAGGGCTGCCTGGCGGACGTGATTTCGGACCTGCTGGAAAGCTTCCGCGAGACGGCGGCGCAACAGGGCGTGACGCTCACGGGGAGCGTCGCGCCGGATGTGGACCCGGTGACGATGGACACGGCTCGCATTGGGCGGGTGCTGGCCAATCTGGTGAAGAACGCGCTGCAACACACGCCGGGCGGCGGGCAGGTCGCGGTCACGGCTTCTCGCCAGGCGAGCGGTGTCCGAGTTGAAGTGCGCGACACAGGCGAGGGCCTCCCACCCGAGATCGCGCCGCACTTGTTCAAGCAGTTCTACCGCGGCGAGACATCACGCAGCCGGGCGACGGGCGGCGCGGGCCTGGGCCTGGCGATCGCCAAAGGCTTTGTCGAGGCGCATGGTGGGCAGATCGGGGTGACGAGCGCGCCGGGCCGCGGGGCGACGTTCTGGTTTACGTTGCCGGGGTGAGGACAACTGCCGCCCACTACGTGACCTTCGATGTTGGTATCGCGTCCGCTCTTCAGGCTCATTCCCCCACTCCGAGGGTCAAGCACCTCCGCACGCTGGCGGCGCCGCTCTTCAATCATCACTTACAAGCCGAGCTGATTCAGCGCTTCCCGCGCGGTAATCGAACGATCGAGATTTTGAATTAGTGAGCGGAGGTCGTCGGTCATGGCGGCCCCTGCAGAGGATGTAGTAACGGATGCCGCGGATGACCCGCGCCGGGTTACAAAGCTGATTGTAGTGCGAGTCGGGCAAATGAACGACGATGGCACGCCCTCAGCCGCGAGGGGGCGAAGGCACCACATCCGTTATACTTGCCCCGCCATGTCCAGGAAGAAGACCCTACATCACCCTCCCCACCCGCTCCAGGTCTGGCTAATGGCGGCGCGGCCCAAGACTCTGCCGGCCTCCATCGCGCCGGTGTTGCTCGGCTCGGCCATCGCCTGGTACGACGGCGTCTTTCAGCTCGGGCCGGCGCTGGCGGCGCTGGCCGGCGGCGTGCTGCTGCAAATCGGCGCCAACCTGGCCAACGACGTGTTCGACTTCCGCAAAGGCGCGGACACGAAGGAGCGGCTCGGGCCGGTGCGCGTGACGCAAGCCGGTCTGCTTACGCCGCAGCAAGTGCAGACGGGCATGTGGGTCGTCTTCGGGCTGGCGGCGCTGTGCGGGGTGTATCTGGCTGGGGTCGCCGGCTGGCCCATCCTCGTCCTGGGCGCAGCGGCTATCGTCGCCGCCCTGGCCTACACCGCCGGGCCGTTCCCGCTGGCCTACAAAGGCCTGGGCGAGGTGTTCGTGATCCTGTTCTTCGGGCTGGCGGCGCTCTGCGGCACCTACTACGTGCAGGCCGGGACGGTCAGTCCGCTGGCGTGGTGGGCGGGAGCCGCCATCGGCCTGCTGGTGACCAATCTCATCGTCGTCAACAACCTGCGCGACATCGAAACCGACCGAAAGGCCGGGAAGATGACGCTGGCGGTGCGCCTCGGCCCGCGGGGCACGCGGATCGAATACCTCGCCCTGATGCTGGGCGCGTACGCCATCCCCGTCATCGTCTGGCTGATCGGATTGGCGCCGCCGGCGGTGCTGCTGGTCTGGGGATCGTCGCTGCGCGCGGTGTACCTGACGCGGCTGCTGTGGTCGGCGACTGGACGCGAACTGAACATCGTCCTGGCCGGGACCGGCCTGCTGAGCTTGTTCTACGCCGGCCTGTTCGCCGCCGGCCTCATCGCCGAGCGGCTGGTGTGAACGCGCCGCTCATCGGCCTCGAAGGGCGCGACTGCAACGACAACGGCCCACAGACGATTGCGGGCCGTTGCATATTCCACCTCCCGGCACACCCCCGCGCCGGGTGTCCGCCGGTCACTTCTCCGGCAGGGGCGAGCGGGGGCTGATCTTCCTGAGCTTGGCCAAGAGGCGGGCGCGCACTTTGGAGTCGCGTTCGGCTAGCAGGCGGGCCTTGAGCGCCCTGACCTTCCTACGCTTGTTGCGGCGGTGCCTGACCTCGCGGTCACGTTCGACGTACGGCATGCCATTTCTCCCGTGAATATCTTGGGCCGATTTGAGTTCGGGCGCGAATGATAACACAGCCGGCGCGGGCGCTACGGGCGCGGCGTGGGGGTGGCGGGCGGGCCGGCAGCGTCCGCCGCCGGCGCCAGGTTGGAGAGGTATCGCTGACAAATCACTGCGCTCTCGTTATAGCTGTTCTGCACGGTGATGTCGTCGGGCGCGAAGTTGAGCGCCAGGCCGAGATAATACAGGGCCTCGTTCGGCCCGCACTTGAAGTTGAACGCCAACAGGTTGCCGTAGGTGTAGTAGAACTCCAGCGAGGTGCGGTTGAGCGGCAGCGGCTCGACGCGCACGGTCTGCGTGGTGGTGATGCCGGTCTCATAGGTATAGTCACCGCCGATGATGGCCAGCTCCAGCGCCGGCTGGGCGCTCTCATAATTCTGGCGCTTGAAGTACAGCACGCCCAGGCGGCCATGAATCAGCGGGTTCTCCGGCTCCAGGGCGAGCGCCTGCTCCAGATACTGCTGAGCCACGCCCAGCCGGTCAATCTGGATATTGGTGCGCGCCAGGTCGAGGTAGGGGATGATGTTGTTGGGGTCGAGCGACAGCGCACGGTTGAAGAACAGGATGGACTGCTCGAAGTTGGCCTGCATGAGCGCTTTGGTCTCGGAGCGCAGCGCCAGCGCGCGGTAATTGAGGGCCACCTTGCGGTACAGCTCGATGACGTTGGGGTTGATGGCGATGGCGTCTTTGTAACGCTTGATGGCGCCCTCGTAGTTGCCCACGACTTCGTTGGAGTAGCCCAGCGCCAGGTGAGTCTCGATCAGGGTCGGGTCGAGCCGCAGCGCGGCCTGCGCCTCCTGAAAGCCCTGGTCGGTGTTGAGTTGGTCGTTGAGGATGAGCGAGTAGTAAGCGTGCGCGGGCGCGTAGTTCGGGTCGAGGCCGATGGCCTGCGTGGCCGCCGCCTGCGCCTCGTCGGTGCGGCCCAGCTCGCGCAGTGCCCAGGCCTGGATCGCGCGCGGGCGCGCGCTATCCGGCGCGACCAGGATCGCCTGCCCGGCCCGTTCGAGTGCCTTCTCGTATTGCTGGTCGAAGACGAGCACGCGCGCCAGGCCCACCAGGTATTCTTCGGTCTGCGCACCAGGCGCGGGCAGCGCGCGCGGATCGAGCGCCGCGCCGAGCGCGTTCTCATAGGCGTTGATGGCAGCTTTGAAGTTGCCGGCGGCAAACTGCGCGCGAGCCTCCTCCGCCCAGGAAAGCGGGCTGCGCGTCGGCGTCGGCGTCGGCGCGAAAGGGTCTTGAACCTGCACCGCGCCCTGTTGTTGCAGGCGGTAGAAGATCAGCACGCCGGCCAGGCCGGCCAGCAGGACGATGATGCGCCAGAGCGAGCGCGAACGCGATCGGCGCAGCGGGACGGAACGACCACGCAAATACATCGAACGTTGTCTTTAAGACGGACTGCGCGCATCTTATCATTCACAAAAGTTCGGCGTCAAGAGAATCGCACGCCAGTCCGGAAAGCGTAGGGCAATCGTCACGGATGGACTTTAGGCCGGCATTAATCGCGCCTGGCGGATCGCCTTTATAATGACCGTGCCTGTATGTCTGCTTCGGAACCTTCCACGACCGCGTCGCGTGCTTTCCAGGCTTCGCCCTCTCCATCCACGCTGGGCCTGATCTTCGCGGCGTTGTCGCTGCTCGTCATCGGCTCGGCGGCCTGGGCCGGCTATGAGGCCGGGCAGGCGCAGCGCACGGCGCAGGCGCAGGCCACCGAGGTCATCGAACTCGACGCTCAATTCCGGCGCGGCGTCGCCGACCTGGCTGCCGCGCGCTTCGGATTGGCCGCCAGCCGCTTTCAGTACATCCTCGAGCGCCGGCCCGATTATCCCGGTGCAGCCGAGCGGCTCGCCGAAGCCCAACGCGCCTTGCAAGTGACCGCCATCCCCGCCGAGCCGCTCCCGCCGCCGGAGACCAAAAACCCGGCAGACATCGTCGCGCTGGCGCGCCAGCTGGCGGAGAAGCGCAACTGGGATGGCGTGCTGTTCCAGGCGGCGCTGGTGCGCGCCCTGGCCCCGACGTACGAACCGCTCACGGTGGATGGCCTGATTTACACCGCCCTGCGCGAGCGCGGCCTTGCCCGCATCCAGGGCGATGTGATGGAGGCCGGCATCACCGACCTCGACCACGCCGCCGGTTACCGCCCGCTCGACGAGCAGGCGCGCAGTTACCGCGCCTGGGCGCGCCTTTACCTGGCCGCGCGCAGCTTCTATGGGCTGGACTGGCCGCGCGCCCTCAGCGTGCTGCGCGACCTGTATCTGCTTGCGCCCAACTTCAAAGATACGTCGGCGCTGCTATATGACGGCACGGTGAGCTTTGCAACACAGTTGGATGCCGCCGGCGATGCCTGCCAGGCCGCCGAGTATTACGCCGCGGCGCAACAGTTGCGCAACGACCCGGCCATCGCCGAGGCTCTATCTCTGGCACAGACCCATTGCGCGCTGACGCCAACGCCTGATCCGAATGCGCCCACGCCCGAAGACGCAACGCCAACACCAACACCCTGAAATTATGTTGTGCAGCCCTGCTTGCCTCATTCGATTTGGCCTGTTATGATGCCTGCCATTCCAGCGCAAAGCATCGCGCAATACACGCCCGATCCTTGTTTGCGGGGGCGGCTGAAGAGCCGCCTTTTTCATTGCCGTAATTTGACGCAGTCATTCGACCGAGACCCGACGCCATAACGGCCTCTCGCCGTGTCGGTGTTCAGGAGCGCCTGTCTTATGAGCCTGACCATTTGTCGTGGGTTGATAGGCCTGCTGGCGATCAGCCTGCTGTTGGGCGCGTGCCGCCCCAACCCCGCACTGAGCTACGAACCGCTCACCACCGATCGTCCTTTCGTGCAACTGGCCGAAGGACTGACCGTCAGCGCTAACCCGGCCTCGCTGGGGGCCGATTTTGGCATCAACCTGCGCGCCCTCGCACCGGAGGCGCTAGCCGCCGGCAACTCGGGCGATGCCGTGGCTGATGCCGCCGCGAACGCTTTGCGCTCGACTGCCAGCCGCCCGGCCCTGCTCACCCAGCGCAGCCCGCTCTTCCGTCTCAGCCAGACCGGAACCGCGCCCACGCAGCTATTCCTCTCCATCGTCGCGCCGGCAGGAACGGAGATCGGCCAGTTGGATGCCTATGCCTGGGATGGCGCAGCCTGGCGCTTCCTGCCCTCGCAGGCGCGCGGTGGCCAGCGCGTCGCCGCCATCGGCCAGTTGCCACAGGCCGTGGCTCTCTTCGAGGTCGTGCCCTCTGCCCCGCTCACCGCCATCCGCATCGAGCCGGGCGATATCTGGCCGCTCGCCGCCAGCTCCACCGGCTCGCAACTGCTGCTCGGCGGAATCATCGCCGAGGGCAACGGCGCATTCAGCGGCGTCCTGCCCAACCTGCCGCCCGGCGTCAGCGATCCGCTATTTCCGGTGGTGCTCGCCGACCTCTCGCGGACTCCCGCTCTGCTCACCGATCCGGCGCTGCGCGCTGTTCACACCCAAAACCTGCTCGCCCTGGCCGGCAGCTATGCGGGGCTTGCGCTCGAATACCGCAACCTGTCTACCAGCCAGCGCGCTGACTTCGTGGCGCTAGCGCGCGATCTGGGTGCGCAACTGCGGGCGCAGAACAAAGCGCTGTGGCTGATCCTCGATGCGCCGACGGACCTCACCAGCACCGGCGGCTACGATTGGGCCGCGCTCGGCGCCGCCGCCGACAGCCTGCTGATGCGCCTGCCCGCCGATCCGCGCGCACTGGGCAACGGCATCGCCGAGTCGTTCCTGGCATGGGCGACGGGCGAAGTGGAACGCAGCCGCTTGCGCCTGATGACCTCGGCCCGCGCCGTCCGAGCCAGCGCCGGCGCAACCACAGCCGTTGACGCCGCCGAGGCCCTGAGCGCGCTGGGTGTCCTTCGCTTTGCGGAGGCAGTCGCCGCCGACGAAAGCCGGCACACCGCAACAGACGCTCAGCTACTGGTCGTCGGCCAGCCTATCACCCTGACCCTCTCCGGCCCGGCGCAATCCCTCGATTTCGATGCAGAAGCCTTCGCGCCGCGTCTAACCACCCCCGACGCCAGCGTCTGGCTGACCACGCCTGAGACTCTGCGTCGTCGCCTCGCCCTCGTGGAGCGCTACCGTCTGGGTGGAGCGGTGGTGGAAGATGCCTTCCGCATCGGCGTGCCAATTGAGATGTTGACCGCGCTCGACGATTATCGCGCCGGCGTGCCAGCCAGCGCTGCGGCTGCGCCCGCCACGCTGACCTGGACCGTAAGCGATGCGAACGGCGTCGTGGCGGTCGAACGCTTTGAGTTCGCGGCGGCCTCCCAACTCGGCGAGGCGTTCGTCTTCACTCCGCAACAGGCAGGTGAGTATCAGGCCATGGTTCAGGTGCAGGTCGGCCCGTTGAACCGCATCCTCGGCAGCGTCTCGCTTCAGGCAGCAGACGCGCCCAAGCCAGGGCCGCCAGCCTCCAACTCCCCCACGGGGACAGGCGGTCAGCCGGGCGGAAATACCGGCGGCGGGAACCCGGGCGGGGGCAGCAATCCCGGAGGCTTCGCACCTCCGCCGCCCGTCACCAGCGGCTCGTTCGAGTTAGGCGGTCAGGTGCCGGGCGCCATTGCTCATCCTACGTTGATGAAGCAGGCCGGCATGCGCTGGGTCAAATTCCAGGTGCGCGGCGGCGGCGGCGACTATATCGCCGCGGCCAAATCCAACGGCTTCAAAGTGCTGCTCAGCGTCATCGGCG
Organism: Anaerolineae bacterium; assembly: GCA_037442085.1. Lineage (GTDB taxonomy): Bacteria > Chloroflexota > Anaerolineae > Anaerolineales > UBA6663 > JANWXR01. The sequence goes on along the minus strand of JBBIQY010000017.1, from coordinate 22,933 downwards.
AGAAGGGCCGTGTGACCGATCCGAACTATTGGAACGAATACGCCGGCTGGGTGGCCGGCCTGGCCGCGCAGGGCGCAGACGCCATTGAGGTCTGGAACGAGCCAAACATTGACCACGAGTGGCCCGAAGGGCAGATCAACGGCGCGACGTACACGCAACTGCTGGCCAAGGCCTACACGGCCATCAAGGCCGCCAACCCGGGCACGCTCGTCATCAGCGGCGGGCCCGCCCCCACCGGCGCGGAGGCCGCCTTCCCCGGCCGCGTGATGAACGACGACCGGTTCCTGGCGCAGATGGCGGCCGCCGGCGCGGCTAACTACATGGACTGCGTCGGCGTCCATTTCAACAGCGGCACCACTTCGCCCAACGCCACCACCGGCAGCGCACTGGGCGGCTACCACTACTCGTTTTACTTCTGGCCTATGGTAGATGTGTACTGGAAGGCTTTCGGCGGCAGCCGGCCGCTGTGCTTCACCGAACTGGGCTATCTGACCCCCGAAGGCTACGGCGCGCTGCCCGGCAACTTCGCCTGGGCCGCCAACACCACGCTCGCCCAGCAAGCACAGTGGCTGGCCGAAAGCGCCAGCCTGGCCGCCAGCAGCGGCAAGGTGCGCCTGATGATCATCTGGAACGTGGACTTCACATACTGGTCGGGCGATCCGCAGGCCGGTTATGCGATCGTCCGTCCAGATGGAACCTGCCCGGCCTGCGTCGCGTTGGATGCGGTGATGCCGTAACAGATGACGAAGATGAAACAGCCAAACCTATTTCGCAGGCTCGCTCCGCTGCTAATGGTGTTAGCCGTGCTTACGGGCTGCACCACGCCGACCTCGGTAGCCGTGTTACCGACGGTGGCGGTCATTGTGGCGACGATGACGCCGCCGGCCGCGACAAACACCGCAACCGCCGAACCCGCCACAGCAACCGCCCCGCCCTCGCCCACCAATACCGCGACCACAGCTCCCGCGACGCCCACGAGCCAGTCGGGCAGCCTCACCGCCCTTCAAAACGCCAACCTGCGTGGCGGGCCGGACACGACTTATGAGATCGTGGGAAGTCTGAATGCCGGCGACCAGGCGGACGTGGTGGGCCGTGACGCCTCAGGGAACTGGCTGGTGGTGCAGGCGGGCGGCAAACAGGGCTGGATTGCGCGGGCCCTCGTCGCATTCTCCGGTGACGTAAACGCATTGTCCGTGGTAGCAGCGCCACCCACGCCGCGGCCGGTGGCGACCCTCACACAGCAAGGGACGGCTACGGCGCGCGCCGCGCCGCCCCTCTCCACCGGCGGGGCGCGCGGCCTCACGGCCACCTTGCAGATGTGCGGCGGCAAGACCACGTTTGCTGCCGGCACAGAACGCATCTGCTTCATCGAGACCATCCGTAATCCGACCAGCGCCCCCGTACAATACGGCATCCTCGGCGTGCTGGCAACAAACACCGTTACCGGCGCGACCCAGTTCCAATCGAGCTGGAGCGCGTTCACCGGGCCGTTGGTCATTGACCCCGGTTGCACCGGCCCAACAGACCGATGCGGCGGCCCGTGGGAAGATGGCATGTACATCGCCACGCCGGGCATCTACCGGCTGACGCTCAACATCTGCTTCACGCCCACCATCGAAGGCTGCGCCAGCGGCGGAGATTGGGTGACGCTGACGCCAGGCATTGAAATCGTGGTGCAGTGATTTTTTCGGAAAGGAGAAGCGATGACCGACCAAGCTCCTGAGACTAGCCCCATCCCCCCGGTGCGTCCCGGCTTTCCACTGGGCGCCGTCATCGGCATTGTGGTGCTGGCGCTGGCCGGCCTGGCGATGCTGGGCTTTGCGCTGATCAGTCTCCTGAACCCGCCGACGCCGACCCCTACACAATCCGTGGCGCAGGCCCCTACGAACACACCGACCTTCGCCATCATCATCCCGACCGCGACCGCGCCACCCACAACCGAGGCCGCGCCGCCCACCCCTGTACCAACGCAGACGCCGGAGACGCCGGCTGCAACCGCGACCAATCCTCCGGCAGCGCCGGCGCTGACTGTCAACATCCCCGCCAACGTCCGCTCCGGCCCCGGCGTCAACTACGCCGTCATCGGCGGTCTGAACGTCGGCGCGACGGCGGACGTGGTGGGGCGAGATGCCTCGGCGACCTGGTACGTCATCAACTATCAGGGCGGCCAGGGCTGGATCTCGAACCAGGTGGCACAATACTCCGGCGATACGAACGCACTGCCGGTGATCGCCGCGCCGCCCACGCCTCGGCCCACCGCGACTCCGGTGCCGCCCACACCGACGGCCACGCAGCGCCCTGCGGCCACGGCCACCGGCGTCTCCGGCGTCACGGGCAACATCCGCGTAGATTACTTCTTCCTCACCAACAATATCACCCAGGTCACGACAGGGACGCCCTTCCAGTTCAAATTCAAGATCACCAACCTCACCGGGCAGCCGCTGAGCTTCGGTGGCCTGGGCGCCATTGCGCTGCCGGGCGGCCCGGCCCAGCCGTCATGGTCAACGGTCACCGACGGACGGCCTATCCCCGTCGGCGGCGAGCTGGAATGGGAAGACAACATGGTCATCACGCGCGCCGGCACGTACAAGATCCACCTGGGCATCTGTCCGCAAGGCACGCAATCGTCCTGCGAAAATCCTGCCGGCTGGCAGTTGCTCAGCGGCGGCATTGACCTGGTCGTTCGTTAACCGCTTTCCTGGAGACACTCCCTCATGGGTCAGAAGCGCAACAACCTCTCACTCTTCGTCGGCTTGTGGCTGGGGTTGACCGTGGCCGCCGGCCTGGGCACCTTTGCCCTTCTCTTTTGGGCGACCAGCGGTGGATTCCGCGACAGCGCGGCCGCGCCCACGCAACCGGTCGTCATCGCCACCACGCAGCCCATCGCTGCGGCGCCGACGGACGCGGGGCTGCCCGACCCCGGCGCAGCGCCGCCCGCCTGCAACTGGCTGCCGCTCCCCGCCTCCGGCTTCGGCTACGGCATCCAGGTGCACGCCCTCACGCCGGGCAGCGACAACAACTACTGGATGACGATGGTGCGCGACAAGCTCGGCCTGCATTGGGTGAAGCTCCAGGTGCGCTGGTATTTCATGGAGCCGCAGCCCGGCCAGATTGACTGGTCCCTGCTGGACAGCGCGATAGACGCCACCTGCGGCAACGGCCTGCGCGTCATGCTCTCCGTGGTGGCCGCGCCGGACTGGACGCGCGCCAACCCGCTGCCCGCCGAGGCCGGGGAAGCGCCGCCCGACGATTACCAGCTCTACGCCGATTTCATCGGCAAGATCATAGAGCGCTATCCCGGCAAGATCAGCGCCATCGAGGTCTGGAACGAAGCCAACCTGGAGCGCGAGTGGAACGTGGCCTCCGGCGTGAATGCCGCCGACTTCGCCCGCCTGCAGCAGGTCGCCTATCTGGCCATCAAGGCGCGCGACCCGGACATCATCGTGATTGCCGGCGCGCCCGCGCCCACCGGAGTCAACTGCAGCGGCTCATGGCCGGCCTGTGGCGGTGGACGGCCCGTGGTGGTGGACGACGCCACATTCGTGCGTCAGTTCATCGCCGCCGGCGGCCTCAACTACGCCGACTGCCTGGGCACGCACTCCAACGGCACCAACCTGCCGCCGACGGCGGATGGCGCCAACCCACCGCCCAACACCGGCTACACTTTCACCGGCCCGTGGACAACGCCGCATTACTCCTGGGCGCTCAGGAGCCAGGTGGAGACCTACGCGCGCCTCATGCAGGAGGCAGGCGTTAGCAAACCGCAATGCCTGACCGAGTTCGGCTACGCCGCAGCGGTGAACGGCCAGTTTCCGGAGGGCTACGGCTTCGCCGCCGATGTGAATGAGCAGCAGCAGGGCCAGTATCTGGTCGAGGCCTATGATTGGATGCGCGAGTCTGGCCTGGTGCAGATGGCCTTCCTGTTCAACCTGGATTACGGGCCGAAGGGCGGCGAGCCGTCGCAGGACGACAACGTCATCTTCAGCCTGCTCACCCGCGCCGGCACCCCCCGCCCGGCCTTCGACGCCATCGGCATGATGCCCAAACCGTAAAACGAGCAGAGATTGGAGATAGACAGCTCGACATCTCCAATCTCTCCTATCCAACCCCCAATGCCCCTTCGCCTTTTCAACTTTATAGCCCTGCTGACGCTGCTGGCAGCCTGCGCCTCGCCGCCGCCGACGACTCCGCCAACGTCGGTGGTTCGCCCCTACCCGCTGCCGCCGCGCATGCAGTCGCCGGAGTATGGCATCCAGGTCTTTTTGTGGTGGACGATTGACGGCAAAACCGCCGATAACGACGTGCGGCTGGTGCGCGATATGGGCTTCGGCTGGGTCAAGCAAAAGTTCAACTGGTTCGACATCGAGCTAGCGCCGGGAGAGTACGACTGGCAGCGGGCCGACTGGATCGTCACGATGGTCGAAAAGTATGGCTTGAAGCTGCTGATCCGCCTCGACGGCATCCCGCCCTGGGCCAGGATGGACCCGGCTACCGCCGAAACATTCGTGCCCGTCGAGTTAGCGGCGTTCGCCAACTACTGCGGCGCGGTGGCGGCGCGTTACCGCGGGCGCGTGGCGGCCTACGAGGTGTGGAACGAGCCAAACCTGGCGCGCGAGTGGGCCGGCCAGCCGCCCAACCCCGTCGGCTATGTGGCGCTGCTCAAAGCCTGCTACCTCGCCCTCAAAGCCGCCGACCCGCAGGCCGTCGTCCTCTCGGCCGGCATGGCGCCCACCGGCACCGACGACCCCGCGGTCGCCATGCCCGACGATAAGTTCATCGAGCTGATGTATGAGGCCGGCGCGGCGCCCTACTTCGATCTGCTCGGCGTTCACGCGCCTGGCTTCATGAACCCGCCCGAACGCTCACCCGACGAGACCGAGGCCGACCCCAACCTGCAGGCGCGCTGGATCACCTTCCGCCGCGTCGAAGACCTGCGCGCCCTGATGATCGAGCACGGCGACGCCGCCAAGCAGATCGCCATCACCGAGATGGGCTGGACGACCGATCGGGTGAACCCCGGCTACTCCTGGTTCGCCGTTACGGAAGAGCAACAGGCCGACTACCTGGTGCGCGCCTATCAATTCGCCAGGCAGAACTGGTCGCCGTGGATCGGCCTGATGAGCATGGTTTACATTACCGACCCCTTCTGGACGGAAGCCGACGAGCAATACTGGTGGGCGATCACGCGGCCTGTGCCGCCCGGCGATCCGCCGCAGGTGCTGCCGGCCTATGAGGCGCTCAAGGCGATGGATAAGTGAGGGCGTCCCCTAGCCTCCGGCCGCCTTCACCCATTCTCCGATAAAATGCACACCCCAACTGCGGGGCAAGACGCTCTCCAGCAACACGCTGAGCTCGAAGAAAAAATCGTTGAAGGCCAGATAGCTGGGGTCCTGGATGGCGCGCAGGGCGATGACGCGAAAGCCGCATTCGGCGGCCAGCGCCCGCAGCCGCTCCGGCGTGTTGGCGCGGTAGTGGACGCGGAAGGTATCGGCCTCGGTGCGGCCATACAGGCGCGGCACCAGCGCGCGCTGCACGGCGGGCAACAACTGGCTGCCGCGATTCGCGACGATCAACGGGTGCAGCGCGTTGGGCGTGAGAAACAGGAAGTAGCCACCGGGCCTGAGCATGCGCGCAATTTCGATCAGCGTTTGCTGCGGCCTGGGCAGATGCTCCAGCAGCCAGAGCGCCAGCACCAGATCAAACGCAGCATTCTCGAAGGGCAGACGTTCGCTCCAGCCGCAGACGCGCGGCATGGCGGCCCCCCCCACCCCGCGATGCTCCGCGTCGCCGCCCTCTCCCAAAAGAAGCGGGGAAAGCGTGCGATGCTCCCGGAGCGAGCGCAGGTCGGGATCGAGACCGACGGGCAACGCCACCTCTCGCCAGAACAGCTCCATCACCCCACCCCGCCCGCAGCCCACATCCAGCACCCGGCTGGCCGGTGACACGTGCCGCCGCAACAGGGCCTCGAACTCTGCGCCGCTGGTACGCCAGTCCGGGCGGCGACGTTGATACCGGTCACGATAGACATTCTGGCGGGAGAGGGGGAGCATGAACGTTGAGCGAAAGAAGGGAAACCGGCAACTCAGAGGCGGCGGCCTGCTTTAGCGAGGCAGCGCTTGGGACAAACGGGGCATGGTTACGATCTCGTCTTCCTGCTACTTTAACCTTCACCCTGGACGCCCTGTTGGCCTCGCGCCGGGCAGGTCAAAAGGCCATCACAGGATTTATTGAGGAAGATTTGATCCGGTGTTAATGCCACACAGTTAGGATGACATTTCAGGAAAAGGAGAGAACACGCTATGGAATACGATGTGTGTCCGGTATGCGAAGCGCGCGCCTTGCAATTGAGCGCCCGGTCTGTTCCGGGCGGCCTGATGGTTCAGGGGCGATGCCTGACGTGTGGCTACGCTTGCGATAGCGACTATGACACGACGGAAGTGGCCGACGATTTTCACTTTGAGTACGACCTGCCGATAGAGGTCAGCGCGTCGGATTGAAACCGCTTTCGATGCGTCCACTGCGATGTGCGTCCAAGGCGCGTTGCAGCTTTTTGTTGTGTTAGGAGACGGCCGGCTGCGCCTGTTTCTCCGCCCGCACCAGCGCCAGCATCTCCTCGGCGCTCTGGCGCGTCTTCTCGCCCACGCCGCCCAGCATCTGCGCCAGCTCCGCCGCACGCTCGGCCTCGGTCAGCGCGCGCACCAGCGTTACCGTTCGGTCGCCGACGATCTGTTTTTCGACTTTGAAGTGCTGGTCGCCGAAGCCGGCTAGCTGCGGCAGGTGTGTGATGCACAGCACCTGGTGCGAGGCGGCCAGGCCCCACAGCTTGCGGCCCACAATCGCGCCAACGCGCCCGCCGATGCCCTGGTCAATCTCGTCGAAGATCAGGGTAGGGGTACGGTCGGCGCGGGCCAGCACGCTCTTGAGCGCCAGCATCAGGCGCGCGGTCTCGCCGCCGGAGGCGATCTTCACCAACGGCTTCAGCCCTTCGCCCACATTGGGTGCGACCAGGAATTCGACCTGATCCAGGCCGGTGGCATCGAAGGCGACACGTCGTCCGTCCACGATGGCTCCGGCGCTGTCGTCCTGCCACTGCGTGTCCACGCCGAAACGCGCGCGTTCCATCTTCAGGTCATTCAGTTCGGCCTCGATGCCGCGCGCCAGCGCCTCGCCCGCTGCCCGGCGCGCCGCGCTCAACGCCGCGCCCAGTTGGCCCAGGTGATGTAACAGCGCGGCCTCCTTCTTCTCCAGCTCGGCAATGCGCTCGGACGAGTGCGTCAATGTCTCGCGCTCGGCCAGCGCCTTCTCGCCGAAGGCCAGCACGGCCTCGAGGGTGTCGCCATACTTGCGCTTCAGGCGGCTAAGCGTTTCGAGGCGCTCTTCCACCTGGTTCAGCCGCTTTGGATTGAACTCGATGCCCTCACGATAGTCATCCAGCTCCCTCGCTAAATCGCGAAATTGTTCACTGAGCGCCTGGGCCAGGTCGCGCTGCGCTTCGCGGGAGGGGTCAATCCTGGCCAGGGCGGTCAGCGCCTTGGCGGCGCGAGCCAGCAGGTCGGCGGCGGAGGCGGCCTCATCGTCACCGCCGGAGAGCGCGCGAATGGCGTCATCGGCCAGAGCGGCCAGCTTCTCGGCGTTCGCCAGCCGTGTGCGCTCCTGCAGCAGCGCCTCTTCCTCGCCGGGCCTGAGGCGCGCGCTGCTGATCTCGCTGATCTGAAAGTTGAGCATGTCCAGCCGCTGCGCGCGCTGGCGCTCGTTCTGGCGCAACTGATGCAGCTCGGCGCGCAGGTCGAAGAGTTCGCGCGCGCGCTGGGCGAAGGCCTCGCGCTCGGCGTCCAGGCCGGCGTAGCGATCGAGCAGGAAGACGTGCTCGCGCGTGCGCAGCAGCGAGAGGTGCTCGCTCTGACCGTGCACGTCTACCAGCGCCTGGCCGATCTCGCGCAACAGGCCGAGGTTGACCAGGCGGCCGTTGACGCGCGCCGTGCTGCGGCCCTCGCGCCGGATCTCGCGGGCTAGCGTCAGCAGAGGCGGGTTCTGAGCCTGCCCGTACTGGTCGGCGTCGCCGTCCAACAGCTCCTCGCGCGCCAGCACGGCCTCGACCGTCGCGCGCACCTCGCCCGCCAGGCGAAAGACGGCCTCGACCCGGGCCAGGTCCGCGCCGGCGCGCACCAGCGTCGCTTCCGTCTTGCCGCCCAGCGCCGCGCTGACCGCATCAATGATGATGGACTTGCCCGCGCCGGTCTCGCCGGTGAAGACGATGAAGCCGGGCGCGAACTCCAGCTGAAGTCGGTCAATGATGGCGAAGTCGGAGATGGAAAGGGAGACAAGCATAGCGCAACTATACGGAGATGCCGCGCAGCCGCGCGTAGACGGTGCTTGCGCCCAACACACAGAAAACGAGCGGCCAGAGCACGCCCCACAACGCGTTAAGCAGAAGGCTGCCGCCGGCGGAGCCGGTCAGCAAAGCGAACAGCACACCCAGTAACGGCAAGAAGATGAGCGGCGCGCAGCCGAGCACAAAGGCGCCGGTGGTGACCAGGGTGAGGTACCTCCCCCGGCGGCGGCGCACGGCGGCGCGCACGATCTCGGCGATGACGCCGCCGGCAACGGGCGCGAGCAGGATGACGAAGAACCCGATGAACGAGGCCAGCAGGCCGGCCAGGCCGGCCAGCGGGGCGGCGATGATGCCGGCGACCACGTAGTCGTACCAGAAGGCCGTCTCGAAGACCTGCTGCTGGACGCGGAGACACTCCTTGCAGCGGTAGCCCACCGGGGTGCGCATGATGCACCTGGAACAGACAGGCTTGCCGCACTTGTTGCAACGCAATTGTGTGGGCGTTTGCGGGTGATTGGCGCAGTAGAGAGTCTCAGCCGTCGCGTCGGTCATTTGGATTTGTGAGCTGATGGGTTGTGGTCCATTCGCGCCATCAGGCTGGCATAGAAGTAGGTTGGCGGGCGCACCCGCACGAAGCGGGCGACGTTTTCGCTCATGGTCACGCGCACGGTGTCGCCGTCGCGCAGGGCCTCGCGCACCTGGCCATCTACGTTGAGGAGGGCATCATGGTCGGCATCGGTATACGGGATGACCTCGACGGTTGCGCCCTGCGCCAGCACGATGGCGCGGTCCATGCTCAGGTGCGGGGCGATGGCGACGAGCAGGATGTTCTTCAGTTCCGGAGGCAGGATCGGCCCGCCGGCGGCCAGTGCGTAGGCCGTGGAGCCGGTGGGTGTGGCGATGATCAGGCCGTCGGCGACGTAGGTGGTCAACTCATAACCGTCAATCAAGGTCTTGAGCCGCGCCGGTGGGGCCAGCGCCCCCCGTCCAACCACGGCCTCGTTCAGACCGATGTTGGCGCTGCGCAGCGCGCCGTCGCGCCAGTGTTCCACGCGCAGCATCATCCGCTCTTCCAACCAGTAGTCGCCGGCCAGCACGCGCGTCAGAATGTCGCGCCACTCGCCGGGCTGGACCTCGGCCAGGAAGCCGAGCCGTCCAAGGTTGACGCCCAGCACCGGCACGCCGTATGGCGCGGAGAGGCGGCCTGCCCGCAGCATGGAGCCATCGCCGCCCAACACCACCAGTGCATCCTGCTCACCGACGCGCTCGCGCGCCGCGCCGCCATCCACCGGCAGCACCTGAGCAGAGACACCCGGCCAGCGCGCGCAGAACTCGGCCATCTCCTCCGCCGCTGGCACAGCCCCTTCGGCCTTGGGATGATATAGGATGAGCAGTTTGCGCAGCGCGGCGGGCATGATGGCGAAATTATATCGGAGGCGATGAGTGAAGGGTGAGCGTCGGGTGGCGAGGGGGGCACCTCAGGCGAGGCGTTCGACACAGGCATCGCGTAAGCCGCAGGCCGCGCACCGCGCGGCCAGGTCGTGCGAACGGGCCACGTCTTCGGCGTTGGCATCGGCGCGCATGTCGTCCAAAAGTTCCTGCAAGCCTCGCTCCAGTTCGGCAGTGTAGGCGACCTTGAACAGTTTATCGCTGTATTTGATCAGGCCATAGCGCGGGCGACGCTGATAGGCGTCGGCCACGAGCGCGCAGTACGCCGCGAGCTGATAGACGTGCGCCGGGTGCGCGCCGCCAGCGGGCGCACGGCCCGACTTCACTTCCACGGGGATCACGTCCCCGCCCTCGCGCACCAGGTAGTCGGGCTTGCCGGTGAGGTGCAGGCGTGCCGAGAACAGCGGCCTCTCCACACGCCCCCAGGCGCCGGTGTCGCTGTACACCACCTCGCCCGCCGGCAGGCCGGACGAACGGCGCACAAGCCCGGCGATCAGCCAGAGCAGGACGGCCAGGGTGAGAAGAACGATGAACCAGACCATCGGCCCGACGACCCTCACTGCACAGACGCCAGGAGCGCGAAGAAGGCCGCCAGCAGCATAACCAGCGCCAGGGCGCGGAGCGCCAGCGCAGCGCCGACCGCCCGCCCATGCCGGACGTGAACGGCCGCGCCGGCCTCCATCTCACGCACGTTGGCGGACTCATAACCCTGCACCGCCCGCAGCCACCAGGCACGGCGACAGAAAACGTACTCGCCGATCTCAGAAGCGCGGACCACACGCATTGCAAAAAAGCATGAGGGCGGAAGGATAAATCTCCAATCTCCCTGCTCTACTTTTCCTCCTTCAGCCTTCTTCCTTCGAACTCCCTCAGCGCCTCCTGGAGCTTCTGTTGCCGCAAGCTGAGCGTCAGGTCGCCGCGGGTGCGTTCGGTGACTCCGCGCACCAGGTCGGTGGTGCGGCGCAGGCCGCCGGTGATGGCGTCCGGGTAGTCCATCGTCACCAGCACGAGGTAGATGTCGTCCATCGCTTCCAGCAGGCGCTCGGCTTCGTCGAACTGGTTGTGGCGCATGCTGTCGAGGCAGCGCCGACGCAGCTCGCCCACTGTCTCGCCCAGGCCGTTCAGGTAAGCGGCATACTCCACGCCCATGGCTTCCGGCTCCGGCAGCGGCTCGCCGCCGACCAGAGCGTAGACGCAATTGGCCTCGGCGAACTCCTTGAGCGCATCCTGCGTGTAACCGGCGTAATACAGGTCGGGATAGGACGCGAGGTCGGCGCGGATGGAGTCCGCGATCTGGCGCGCGGCGGCGATCTGCAGGCGAGCTTCGGCGCGCTCGTCGCGGTGCGTGGCGCGGATGGCAAGCGAGCAATGGCGGATGAGCGTGCGCGAGCGCTCGACGGCTTTATCGCGCGCAGCGTTTTTGGCTGTGAAGTTGTCGCGGATGCGGTCGGCAATGGAGTCAAGATTTTGCATAGTGCTATGTCTTCAACGAACTGAACGGATTCCACGAATTGGAATTGTGTGAAGTAGCCGAGGGCTGTCGAGCCCTATCGGCTGGGTTCGCCCGGACGGCCCTGGGCGGAAACAAACGATTGTCCTCCAGGCTGGCCGCACCGAAGTTGACGAGCAGACTTACTGCCCAACCAGAAGCAGCGAGGTAGACGATGACCTGCCGATGAGGCGCAGGCGCGAGCACCGAAACGTCCTTGAGTTCCACTCCCCAATCTTCACAATTCAATCTACTCAATCCGATGATGATTCTTTCGGCTTGAAGAGCTGATCCGCCAATCCCGTAGGCACCTGGATTTCGCCGAACTGCGCCTCGTACTTCGCCAGGTTATCGGCCAGGGCGCGCAGCAGGAGCTTGGCGTGCAGCGGCGTCATCAGCACCCGGGCATAGACGCGCGTCTTGGGCGTGTTGGGTAGCAGGCGCGCAAAGTCAATGATCACCTCCGACGGCGCATGGGTGATCAGGGCGAAGTTGCTGTAGACGGCCTCCAGATTAACCGGCAGCTCGATCTGCATCTGTGGCAGGACAGGCTGAGGCGCGGTCGGTGGGACGGTTTCTTCGGCCATGGGCGGCTCCTTCCATCAGGCACAATAAAACAGCCGTCGCGCGGCGCGGCACGACGGCTGTTGAGCAAGCATATCGGTTAGAAGGGGATGTCGTCGGCAGCTTCGACGAGGGTATCCGGCTCCTGGGCCGGGCCGCCAGCGGGCGCAGCGCCGGCCTCGCCTCTGCTGGACAGGAACTTGATCGTGGAGGCGGTCACCTCGAAGGACGAGCCGGCAGTCCCATCCTGCCGCTGGTAGATGCGCGGGCCGCCGGTCTTGGCATCGGCCTGCATCCGGCCCTCGACATAGACCTTGCTGCCCTTCTTCAGATACTGGCTGATGGTCTCAGCCTGTTTACCGAAGGCCGAGACGCGCCACCAGATGGTGCGCTCCTGGAGTTGGCCATCCTGCCCCGTCCACTTTTCCGTCGTCGCCAAGCTGAAGTTGCTCACCGCCTGGCCGGAGGGGGTGTAGCGCATTTCCGGGTCGCGGCCCAGATTGCCAATGAGGGTGATCTTGTGGTACATCAGGTCTCCTTACTCGGCGTTGCATGTTTCAAGTTCAGGCCGGATTGCCTGAAGAGTTCCGCCAAGTTGCTTCAAGATAATAGAACAAAAATCCGATAGGCGCAATCACCAGATATGGGGTAAACAGGTGTAAAAAGCCTGTAAGTGGGCAAATGGGAGGGTGGTTTAGAAGGTTCAGTGCGTCGAGAACCACAACTACTCAAAGATCAGGCCCGCGACCGTGACGACGGAGGTATCGCGCTCATCGGCCGGACAGGCTTGGTAGGCCACGCACTCGCCCTCCGTCGCGCCGAGCGTCTTGAGCATAAGATACACGGGGGAGAGGCCGCAGACATTGTTGGCATCACCGCTCCTTTGAATGCTAGAGTAAAAGCCCTCGGCGTCGCCGGCCGCCATCCGGCCGATGATCTCATCATCGGCGACCTTCAGCCGCGCCTTGCTCGAGGCATGCAGCGGCTCGCCGTTGAAAGCCGGGCCGACATGCGAGAGGTCGCCCGAAGCCACATACAGGACGCGCCGCCCGGCTGTCGCCTGCTGGAGCGTGTTGACCACGGCCTTGACCCGCTCGTCGGTAAAAGGCGATACGCCGCTCTCGATATACTGCGAGAACGAGCCGGTGAGCACCGGCACGAGCGGAACCGGCTGGCCGTCGCGCAGATGGTGCAGCCAGACGGCTACCAGCTCCAAAGAGTGTTCACCGCGATGGCGCAGCTCGCCGGCAAACGCTGCCTCTTCCCCGATGACGCCGGCCAGCGCCTCCACCACATCACACGCCGTAGGCAAGACGCCATACGGTGTAGCGTAATTTTGCCGGGTGAGTGTCAGGCTGCCGGGCACATCCGAGTAGTGGTCGGTGCCGAGCAGCACGACCAGGTCAGCAGCCCGAGCCATCTCGGCGGCGCGCTTCCAGACTTTAGCGTACACCGCCCCGCCCCGCGGATAATCAATGTGCGGGCTGAGCAGGCCGCGCGCCTCGGCAGGTGTGGAGGCCAGGCCGACCTCGTCCAGGTAGGCGTCGAGCAGTTGGCGCAGGTCAGCGGGGTCCGCCGGGTACGAGGCGCCGGCCAGCATGGGCGGGCGGTGCGGCGCGGCGCGGTACTCGGCCAGCAGACGGGCCTGCTCCGCATAAAAGCGCTCGTTTTCGAAGAAGAAGGCCTCGTCCAGCGTGGTGAGCATCCCTTCGAGCAGGCCGTCTTCGAACTCGATGCCATAGCGCAGGCGCAGGATGCCATGGATGGCGTGGGCGTCCCAGTTGCCGTCGCACAGCATGAGCACCGGCGCGAGCGGTTGTGGCACCAGCAGCAGCGTGTCGCTGATCTGCAGCGGGTCACGCAGGAGGAAGAAGTGCTGGCCGTCTTGCTGGTAGGGACGAATATCGAGGGGGCGGAGCTTGAGTAAAGTCACGGGTTCCTGGCCATGAATGAAATGATATGAACGAGCGCAGATTGTACAACGAGCGTGGGTTTCTGCGGAACGCCGGGGGTGGAGTTGGTGGCGCGACGCGACGAGGACGGCAACGAGTTCTATTACACGGCGGTCGAGTTCACGCCTGCGCTGGGAGGCCGGCAGACGGTGCAGATCACAGAGGGCAGCTGCGCGCCGGATGATGAAGACGGAGTAAACGTTATTGATCCGGCTCGAAGGCGAACACCCAGGCCGCGCCGTTGGAATAGAGCAGCCGGTAGTCGGGCGAGCCGACGAATATCTCCGGCTTGAGCGGGCCGCCGCGCGCGCCAATGAACACATGGGTGACGCCGGCTTCACGGAAAAGGTCCAGGGCTTCGGGTGCGTTGGCATCCACAATTTTCGAGAGCTGTTGATTGAACGTGACGACTCGACTTGCCAATTGCGGGTCGTAGATGTAATCGAGCGGCGGCGTCGTGCTGCGGTAATTCAGCCACGGCCACAGCCAGGCGCCGCCATCCGAGCCGGCCCAGGTTCCCAACTGCCAGGCCCAGGCGTTGTTGGCGAAGATCGCTTCGGAAGGGACGTTCTGCGCCACCCACTCTAGCGCGGCCCGGTCATCGGCATCGGCCAGCACCGTCTGCGGGTTGATAACAGCTACCTGGGCCCTCAATCCGAGCGCACTGACCACGCCTAGAAAAACGGCCAACGTTAGCAACATCACAACGCCTAGCGCACGGCGCAGTCGGCCCGGCCCGGCGCCCGCCCAGCGTTCTCCGCCCGACCACAGCGCGTCAAGCCCCCAGCCCAGCAGGAATGCGCCCGGCAGGAAGAGCGTGATCGCCCATGAGTTGTTGTTGACCAGCCAGGAACCCGGCCCCAGATTGAGCAGGGCGAATGTGACAGCCACCCAACCGACCACGCCCCAAACGAGCCGGTTGCGCACCGTCAGCCCCCAGACTGCGAACAGGCCGGCGGCGATCAACCAGCCGCGTTCCAACTGGCTGTTGAAGTAGGCCCAGGGAAAATCATTGTACCCCTCAGGGGACGCCAGGAGCGCGGGCGAATTGACGGCGGGCAAGAGCCAAGGCTCGCTCAACTGCCAGAGCCAGGGCGCACTGAACGTTAGCGTCAACCAGGCCGCCGCGCCCAGCCAGCGCCAGCCGCCGGCTCGTCCGGCGGCCAGCGCCACCAGCGAGAAAATGGCGAAGAAGATTAGGATGCGATAGTGGGTGAGCACGAGCCCGCTCGCCAGAACGGCGATCAGGCCAACCAGCGTCCAGGGCGAGGCAGTCACCGAAGGGTGAGGCCCGACCCGTACCAGCTCCCAGACCACGGCCAGAAGAGGCGCAAGGATCAGCAACCCGGTCAATTGGGTGTAGCGGCCCCAGGTCAAGTAATAGGCCGGGAACAGAGACACAAAAGCAACAAACCAGGCGGCGAAGAGACCGGCGCGAGGCCGGCCGGTGAGGGCGGCCACAAAGCCGTAGACCGCCAGCGGCATCAGCCCGTTGAGCACATTACCCAGCATGAGCATGGACTCGGGCAAGGCTAAATCACTGAGCCAATAGAACGCCAGCGCCACGACGTGGTAGCCGAAGTGATAAGTGAATGGCGCGCCGGGCATAACCGGGTCGTAGACCTGCGGCATTCGGCCCTGCGCCTCGAGCACGCGCATGATCAATGCGTGATGGGGCGAATCGACCCAGGCAGGAAAAGCCAGATCGCGTGCAGCGAGGAAGCGCGCCAGCAATCCAACCATAAGCACCGCGAGAAGGCCTAGGTCGTGTGCGGAAAGCAACCTTTTCCCGGGCGGCCGATTACGCCGGCGCGCTAAAGTTAGCAGCACAACCACGACGCCAATGACGCCAACGGTCACCCCCAGGGTTTGTCCGGTCCAACGCCCGCCCACAACCGTCAGCCATTGCCAGGCGAGCGGCAGCAGAGCCAGGCTCAAGGCTAGGGCCAGGCCCCAGCGCGTCCAGATATCCAGGCGCCAGCTTTCACTACGCAACAGACCAAGGAGCAACCAACCAGGAGCAAACAGGATGAGCCATAACACAACCGACCAGCGCGCCAGCTCAAACACACTCTTCCAGGCATCGGCCAGCATGTCCGGCCACAGGTAAGTGTAGTTCGTCGTGAAGCGCAGGTCGCCGGGGATATCCGAGTCGCCGAAGCGCAACTCGCCCCGCGAATAGCCATCGAGGCTGTAGGCCCAGACAGTGATCGCGCTGTCCGGTGCCCCGCTCAATCTGAGCGAGTAGGTTTGACCGGCGGAGGCTGGCTGGGGCGCAAAGCGGAGCCGCAAAGGCGCATTGTGTTGAATTCGGTCGAAGTCGGCTGCCGCGATAAGCCGGCCCTGAGCGTCCAGGAGTTGGACGGTTAGCGCGCTGGTAGCCGGGGCGTCCGGGTAAACGACTGCCAGCAGCTCCACAGACGAGAGGCCGTTGTGCCGGGAGACGAAAGTCTGTGTGAGGGTCGTTGCACCGCGGGGGACGGGCGCGGCCTGGTTGAGGCGAGGCTGAGATTGGTCAATGGAGGTGATGGGGTTGGGCTCGGCCAAGGCAATGACGCTTAAGACCGCGAGGCCTATCACCGCTGGCCATAACAAACGCCCCAAAGAAGCCCGCAGTGATAGCTGACCCACAAAATGCCCCAACAGAGAAAGCTGTCACGCTGATCAGAAGTCACGGATAGCTAGCAGTCGAAACGGCTGGCGGTGGCGCAGCGAGATCAGGCAACGGCAACGACTCATAAGCCAGGTTACCCAGGTCGTTTGTCTGACCACGGGTTGCTTCTATCACTAGACTTTCATCCGTTCCCGGCTTAGAAAGCAGAAAACCCTGGATCACGGCGTCCAGAATGAGACCATAGCGCCCAGGCTTGACATTATAAAACCAAAATCGTCCCTCAGCATCTGTAATGGAACGGGGGGAGTCAACTGGGCTATAGGATGCCACGCGTTCAATACCTCCCGCATCTTTGAGCGCTTCAGCCAGATAGATTGGCACATTGGCTGCTGGACGGGTCGTCCCATTCACAGTCAACAGCAATACTCCTGTGATGACGCTTCGAGCGGGATCGAATGTCGGAGTAGTCGCTGCAGAAGCGACGCGTGTTTGTGGGTCAGGATAACCAGCCAGCGCACCATTCACAGCTTCAGGCGTTATTCCAGACGTGGGAGCAGCTGAACAAGCAACGCAAATCGCCGCCCCAAAAACTAGTTGGATACGTCTCAGGAGGATTCGAGCGCAGTAGAAGATCATAACGGTAACAATGAGAAATCGAAAACATAAAACAGGGCGGCCGTCAGGCCGCCCTGTTTTGCCGTTCACCTTCCGAGAACTTACTGGTTGATACCTTCGTAAACCAGCAGTTCGTCTTGGGCGCTGGACCTAAGCTGGTTGGCAGCACCAAAAAGCTTGGCATTTGGGTCGGGCGTAGTTCCGTCCGTCGTGCCCACACAGGTTCCCGCGCCTACATAGCCGTTCGCAATCTTATTGAGCTGAACATCGTTCAGAGAAGCACCGGCAGCAATCACGCGGTCCACTTTATAGGTTGTGTTGGTGAAAGTGCAAACCACACGAGTCTGGCTGGCTCCCGCATTGACGATGTTGAAGCCCGTAAAGTAGCCGAAGTTGCGATCCATAATTAGCGGGAACACAACCTTGTTCGTGCCGACGTTCGGATCAAAACCATTATAGGCTTCGCCGTTATTGCCCAATTTCAACTGATTGACGACGCCAACAAGCGGCACATTAGCAGAGTTCGATGTCACGCGAGCTGAACCGACAAAGGCCGTCGCTTGGTTATTGGGAGATCCACGAACACAAGTGCTTGACCAACCAATCGGCGCACCGGCACCCGTCGGCGGAGAAAAGCTGAAGGCATATTGAATGAATGTTGCCGATTTGCCGGCCTGGATCGTCTGTGTTTCAGTGCAAGCAGTGCCAGCGCCAGCGGGAGTGTATGACACCGTCACAATGGTATCGGATGCGCTTAAGTTCTGGATACCCATACCCGAGAAGTAACCAAAGTTGTTAGAGTTGACGGTCGGGAAAACAGGATTCGTTGAGCCGGAAGCAAAACCGGTGTAGGCGAATAGGGTCTTAGGATCTTCCTGAATCACAACCGCTACAATTGGCTGATCGCTGGTGATCCGGGCCGAGAACACGGTAGCGCTATGGGTCTCCGTGGATTGGTCAAAGGTGAAAGAACCATTTACCGGAATGGCTCGCGTTGCAGAGGTGCCATCACTATAGTTCACCGTGATGTTTGCTGTCGCCGTTCCGACATTCTGGACATTGAACCAGGAGTTGAAGTTGAAGTTGTTCTTCATCAGAACGGGCAAATAAACCGTCGTTGAACCTTGAGATACACCATTATAGGCGGCAGCGGCAGCGAAGTTATTGCCGATGACGTTGACGATTGAGGCCATCGGCTTATTGGATGACACCGATACTGCGCCATTGAAGCCGGACGGGACTGTGTTCAGAGGGTAGTAGTTCTTCACACTGTTGCCAGCCACCGAGTCACTGATGGTGCTGTTGGCTGGCGAGGTCCCATCTTGATTGAAGAAGTTGATTGTGAAGGTCGCCGTCCCTGGGTCAAGATTAACTAGATTGATGCTCGCTGAATATGTAAAGCGAAATGCTTGGGCGGGGCCATTCACGAGCACGCCTATTAAACTAATCGCCAGTATCAGGCTGGCAACAACTCGTGAGATTATGTGTCTGGTTGTCATAGTGTTGGCTCCTTGCCTAATCTAGATAACTGTAGTTTGCACAAAATCCGCCAGAATTCAATAACCCTTTAGGCCATGGCTGCTAACTATTTAGGCTTAGCGGGCATTATAAGACATAACAGAAGATCCCGTCTCGATGCTAGTAACCCGGTAAGCACCTCCAGCCCTGTCAGAAAAAGGCGAAGCAGAATGGATAGCACAGCTGCAACTCCAATTGGCATAATGGCTGTCGCCAGCAATGTGAATGAGAGTTCACGTACACCAAAGCCACTTGGGGTTAGCGACAATATTAGGGAGAGTGAGCCTGACAAGGCCCAAGATGCAATCAAGATCGGTAAGTCGTCTGGTGCAAGTGCATATACAGATAGCGCAAGAAAATAACACAGGAGACCGCCTAATACCCAGATCATACTGTAGAAGACAATGAGAAAGATCAATCCGGCATAATGCATATCCATAACAGATTTTTCAACACCCAGGCGGATCAAGATGGTCTTCAAAACTCCGGGCTGCATGAGCACAGTAAGTCCAACAAGAATCGCCAGAAGAAGCCAAGAGAGAGCATCAAGTTTTGTAATCTGCCAAAGAATGCTCGGGCCAAACAGCACAGACACTACCATCCCCGATAACACGATCAGGGATGTTTCAAGACCGGACGCAACAGTGGTTAGCCGCTTACTCAACCCATGTTTCTCGTACAGAATTGCACGTCCGGCCCAATGCCATGGCGCACCGGGGAGCCGAGCAGCAGCTAGCGTAAGACAGTAGATCTGAGCATGTTCGGAGAGGGGTAATTTCGCGCCCAAATATCTTAGGATTCGGCTCCAGGCTAAGATCGCAAACAAGAGGGCCACTGCGAAAACTGCAACCCCTGCTAACAGCGCCCAACCGTTGAATTGCCAACGGAATTGAACGAGCAACGGCCAGGAATAGACGAGTGCGCCAATGAACAAGCCGAGATAGGCTAAGAGCAGCAGCAACGCAATGACCTGGCGGAAAACAGGGCTGGCAAGCAACCTATTGAGGCGGGTCAGCCAGTTAGCGAAATCTTTCAAGGCAACCTGCGCTTGCTTCATCTATCATTAAGCTTCTGGGCAAACATCGTCACAACCGAACTTTGATGTAACCGGTCGGCGATGGCATAGTAGGGATAAGCCAGAAGACGCGCTGGCAGCGAGCGGAATAACTCCAAAAGAACGCTTCGAAAATTTGAATTGACCACAACTGAATTTAACCAGAACTGAAGGCTGTATACCAGAGCGCCATAGCGTCCAGTAAAATGGCTACGCCCACGAAGTTGCAATCCATGCTCCCTGAGCATACACTTGATCACATTATAAGGGAATAGATGCAAGTGACGAGGAATATCCCAGCCAACCCAGTATGGACCAAACCAACGTGCCTCGACACAGTCCACATCTGGGATGCTAAACACGAACCAGCCGCCGGGCTTCAAAATTCTCTGGACTTCTTGCAATGCTTGCCGGGGATCATAAACGTGTTCCAAGACATCCCACATTGTTACTAAGTCGAAGGAGGCATCGGGAAACTTGGCCGCTTCTAGAGTTCCCGTAAATACTTCCAGTCCAAGTCTTTGGCGTGCATAGTTAGCAGCCTCGGATATCAACTCTACCCCTTGCACCTGCCAACCTCGCTGGCGCATCCCTTCCAAAAACGTGCCGGTTGCGCAACCCACATCTACCATTTGCCCGGGATGGGGTACGTACCGCATTACTTCACGCCACTGCCTGAACTGACGAAAGCGTCGGTCAAGCCGACGAAACCAAGAAGGCTCATCTTCAATAGCCGGAAGAAACGGGTCATAGTCTGGCGGATAGTATGCGCCAATTTCGTCTGGCGTAGGTCTTGGGTTTAGGTAGATTAGACCGCAGCGGCGGCAACTGACCAATGTGAACTCCCCTGCAACGCCCATCAAGCGGTCATGGCCCTGACAGATCAACACCGTGTCATCTGCGCCGCACAGATTACACCTTACACTTTCCATTCTCAACGGTTCCTCAACCGATAAGTTGCCGATAGAGTTTGTCTACTCGACCTGCCAATGTACGCCAGTTGTACTCAAACTCAGCAGCACGTCGCCCATTCTGACCAAGCCGTGCTCGCCGAGATGCATCCGCCAGTAAAGTCTCTATTCCACAGGCGATGCCTTCGGGTGAGGGCGGAGTCGCTAGGCCAGCCCCTGTTTGTTCCAGGAGGTCGGCGACATCGCCTACGGCTGAGGCCACAATGGGGCGCCCAGCCGCGAAGTAGTCAGCGAGTTTGGATGGGAAACGTCCGCGATTAGCAACTGTATCTGTGAGCGGCAAACACAGCACATCACATGCAGCCAAGTAGAGATTCAATACGTCAGGCGAAACAAAACCCGTGCGAATTATGCCGCTTGTTTGCAGCAGATCGTTCTTTGGATTTCCTATCAGCACACAGCCTAAGCTGGGATAATGCTGCCGAACCAACTCAAACGCTGCAGCCAACAGGTCGCGATCGGCTGGGAACATGGACCCCAGGTAACCAATCAGCGGCGCCTCCTGAGGTAAACCTAGCGCGAGACGGGCCTTGTCGCGATCCAGTAGACGGATTGATTGTGGATCTGCACCATTCGGTAACCGGAGAATGCTCTCTGGCCGTATACCCAAAGCCTCGGCTCGGGAGTGTAGGGTGGAATTAATCACCGTAGTGGCGTCGGCACAACGACGGAAAGTTTCTTCATAATAAGTTTCAAGATAGCGCAATATCATTCTTATAAGCGGCTGAGATCGCTCTTCTACTGCTCCGCCTCTGCCAAACCAATCACACCAATCTAAGACCAAGCAAGCGCCAGAGCGCTGTAGGGCAAGTGCAGGATAGATCACAACCGGGCGGCTATCAAACGCATGCACAATATCTACTTGCTTTCCGAGCATCCAGACAAGACGCCGAGCGACTTCATAAGGATCATAACCGTACCGCCATCGCCTCGGCAAAAGCCCGGGTGCTTCAACCAGTGTGACTCTAGATTCTTGGCGTTTATGGAAACGCCAGCGAGCCGTAGCTGCTGAAGCAACCACAGTTACTTCATGACCATAAACAGCTAGGTGTTGGGCCAACCTCAGAGCACGAAAAAAGGTGCCGCCACCTGTAAAAGTGACATTGTGATTGAGCATCACAACGCGCATTGATTATGCCCTCACCATGTTCGTCCACAACCCATGCCACAGGCCGCACCAATAGGCCTGGGCGGATTGCGAGCGGCCTAAGCGCATAAGTCGTACTGTCGTCTTTAGGGCACTGCCAAGGCGCCAGGGTATTACCAGCAACCAGCGCCAACTGACCACATGCTTACGATAGAAAAGCACGCTGGAGCGAGCCATGTTGAACCGTTCCATCGGCGAGTCGCCGCCATCACTGGAGCCGCTAACTTTATGCCAGAGGCGAGCAGCGGGCACAACCCACAATGAAAATCCAGCCCGTCGCACGCGTAGACAGTAGTCCGAGTCCTCGTAATACATAAAGAAACTTTCATCAAAGAGGCCCACCTTCTCTAGCACGACACGCTTGATAAGCATAGCACAACCAGAAACGAACTCGCGCTCAACATTGGCTTCCAAGGGTGCATGGCGACCGTGATCGCCTGTTAAGTCTAAGGTCCAACGGCTTCGCCCTGCTCCAGCAGACCAGATCTGAGTAGGGGCAGAAGCATAAAAAATCGCAGGTGCAGTGATACCCACCTGAGCAGGCTCAGCCGCGGCTATCAGCGGCTCTATCAGATCTGGTGCAGCTAGTGTGTCATTGTTCAAGATCAGCACAAAATCCGCGCCAGCGTCAAGAGCATGTTTCAGACCGATATTAAATCCGCGCGCAAATCCGAAGTTGCCCAGATTAACGATTTGCTTAACAGCTGGGTAGTGTGTAGCAATTATGCTTGGCGAGCCGTCTGTCGAGCCATTATCAACTACGAGCAGTTTTAAGTTCGGATAAGTGAGTCGCGTCAAAGTCTCCAGACAAGCAAGAGTATCTTCAACACGATTCCAATTCAATGTGACAATCCAAACCAAAGGCGTACTCATTCTAAGTCTTATTTACCCTAGAGATAATAGGGCCTTATGCTAGTGTAAACTAAGTTTTGCAGCGAATTAGTCCGGGCGTATTTGCGAACCGCCAGGACATCGTTTAGTGAATCACCGCCACGACATCGTTTAGGTTATGCCGTTCGAACCGCCAGGACATCGCTTAGTCACAGGGGCCGTATGCCGAAAATTGTGTAATTCGGCCTGTAGGCGCGGGTCTGAGAGCCGCCCTCTGTGTCTATGATGGTCTGGACATCGCCCACCTATAATTTAGTGTAGGGCGGAAGGAGATCGTTATGTCCCAGACTACTGCGCTTACCCATGGCTCGCTGCCCGCCGCCCCCGCGGGGGCGGC
>JBBIQY010000016.1:0-48455 GCA_037442085.1 Anaerolineae bacterium | reverse complement strand
TACCTGGCGGACCACGCCCACGACCTGGGCATTCTCAAGCGCCCGCGCAAGTCGCGGCCCAAAGTCATGCCGCTGGATTTCGTGTCGAGTTTGCTTCATGGCTCAGATCACTAATTTGTAACCAATGCGCTAAGGGCAAATCCGAGCAGTAAACTGATAAGCATCAACGCAATAGGTCTGGTGCCAGTTCTCCTGACCACCGTAATATGTATCCACAGTGAGCTTTTGCCTTTCGCTTGTGGTGTTGTTGTCTTGGTAAATCGCTTGTCCCCAATAGCTGTAATAAGCCACCATAGCGCCGGCATTAGTTGAGGTAACCCTGCCTTCCGTAAGGCGGAAGGGCCAGCACTGACGATAGTATTGAAGATACTGCGGTGCAGGCAGGTTGGTGGCAGAGTTTCCCGTTGTTCCAAAACTGCTGCAACCATTATTAGAATACTGATACGAGTGAAAGGTGATTGAGACGTTCTGACCATTCACTCTGATGTAGTTGAGTGCGGTTGAATTCCAGTAAACGCTGGAGCCGATTGGATTGGTCTGACGGTTACCGGCTGAGTTGTACACATCGGCATAGAGCTAGCCGTTAAGTGGGGACCAAGGCTTCCCATTTGGCTGGCCATAGAGCGTACTGTACGTATAAAAAGCAGTATATTGCCATGCCAAGGCCGTGCCTGCGACACTCATTGCAAATATGAAAGCGGTCGCAATTGACAGACCCTTCCATGCCTTTCTGATCATTTTGACCTCCTGTAGATGGCTATAGGTTTTCAGCAGGGTGGGTTTCAACCAACGCAGTTTAGCAGGTATACATCACAACCCCATCTCATTTCTGTAACAGTTGTGTAACGAAATGATAAGAGTTTTTCGCCCCTGGTCACTTCCGGCTAGCAGCGGCGAAACTATCTCATTCGCATAGGACGCCTGTCATGCTGCTTTTCCCGCGCAGTCCGGGCATAATGGACACCCGGAGGCACCACCCCTATGCCCGAGCGCGAAAACGTCCGTATCCACCCCACCGCCGAGGTCTCTGACCTGGCCGAGATCGGCCCTGGAACCCGCATCTGGAATCACTGCCAGGTACGCGAGCACGCCCGGCTCGGCCGGAACTGCATCCTCAGCAAAGACGTGTACGTGGACGCCGGCGTGCAAATCGGCGACAATGTCAAAATTCAGAACGGCATCTCGGTCTACCACGGCGTCACGCTGGAGGACGGCGTGTTCTGCGGGCCGCACATGGTCTTCACCAACGATCGCACCCCGCGCGCCATCAACCCGGACGGCTCGCTCAAGGCCGCGACCGATTGGGTGCTGAGCGAGACGCGAGTGAAGACCGGTGCGTCCATCGGCGCGGGCGCCATCATCGTCTGCGGCATCACCATCGGCAAATGGGCGATGATCGGCGCGGGCGCGGTGGTGACGAGGGACGTGCCCGACTATGGCCTGGTCTACGGCAACCCGGCCCGGCTGCGCGGTTTTGTCAGCCCGCTCGGCCATCGGATGGCGGTGAAAGCCGAGACCACTGAAGGCGTGTGGATGGTCTGTCCCCAGAGCGGGATGGAAGTCTTCATCCCCCGTGCAGATTACGCTCGATTGACCGTAGACCGCTGACGGCGGGCCGCGGTCGGCAACTTGCTGTCCACTATCAAGGAATATCCATGATCCCTATCTCCAAGCCCTTTATCGGTGAAGAAGAAAAGCAGGCCGTCATGGCCGTGCTCGACTCGGGCATGCTGGTGCAGGGCCCGCGTGTGGCTCAGCTCGAGGAAAAGTTTGCGGCGCTGTGCGGCGTCAAGCACGCCGTCGCCACATCCAGCGGCACCACTGCGCTTCACCTGGCGCTGCTGGCGAACGATATCGGACCCGGCGACGAGGTCATCACGGTCTCGTTCACCTTCATGGCGACCGTGAGCACGATCCTGATGACCGGTGCGCGGCCCGTGTTCGTGGATGTGGAGGCCGATACCTTCAACCTCAACCCCAACTTGATCGAAGCCGCCATTACACCGCGCACCAAAGCCATCCTGCTGGTGCACCTGTACGGCTACCCGTGCGACATGAGCGCGATCATGGCGATTGCAGAGCGGCACGGGCTGAAGGTGATCGAGGATGCCTGCCAGGCAGTGGGTGCGACGTACCACGGCCGGCCGGTCGGCAGCTTTGGAACCGGCATGTTCAGCCTGTACGCCACCAAGAACATCATGACCGGCGAGGGCGGCCTGATTACGACCAACGACGACGCCCTGGCCGAGAAGTGCCGCCTGCTGCGGCAGCACGGCATGAAACGCCGCTACTACCACGACATGCTCGGCTATAACTACCGCATGAGCGACCTGCATGCCGCCATCGGCGTCGTACAGCTCGACCGTTTGGCCGACTTCACCGCGCGCCGCCGCTTCAACGCCGCCTACCTGAACTCCAAGATCGAAAACGAGGCCGTCATCACCCCCAAAGCGCAGGACGGCTACGGCCATGTCTGGCACCAGTACACGGTGCGGGTCAACGGCCGGGTCGAACGCGACGCCGCCGTGCAGCATCTCACGCAGCGCGGCATCGGCACCGGCGTCTTTTATCCCGTCCCCGCCCACCAGCAGGGCTACGTCCGCGAGCTCATCGGCGACGTGAGGCTGCCCGTCACCGAGCAACTGGCGCGCGAGGTGATCTCGCTGCCCGTCCACCCACAGCTGACGCCGACGGAGCTCGAGCACATCGTCACGGCGGTCAATCAACTATAGGCCGGCATGGAAAATAAAACGGCGCGGATCGGGTTGGATCCGCGCCGAGTTTGCCTGGCCAGCGGCGAAGGCTCAGCCGTTGCCCTGGAGCAACGCCGGCATACGGCTGAACGACACCCCTACCGCAATCGCGGTCACCATCGAGAGATCATCCCGGGTAAAGTAGTTGACGTCGGGGTGGACGAGGGTGAACACGCCGACCACCCGGTCGTTGTTCATCAGCGGCACACTGATGGCGGAGCGTGGCGAGCTGGATTCCTCATTCCAATTGCGCCGCAGCCAACGTGAGTCTTCGTGCGTATTGTCGAGCTTGACGGGGCGACGGTTCTCGATCACCCAGCCGGCCAGGCCCTGCTCGACCACTTCGCGGAGCTGCTCCGGGGTTTGGGCCTGCGCCTTGCCGTCGTAGATCAGGATGCCCTCTAACGGCTCGTTGGCCTCGTTGACGACGATCATGCTGCCGCTCGTCCCGCCCACGCTGTCGAGCGTCATACGCAGGATGCGCTCCATCAGCTCGCGCAGGTCCATCTGCGACGCCAGCTCATGGCTCAGAGCGTAGAGCAGATCGAGCGTGACGCGTGACCGCTCGGTATCCGGCACCGCCGGCGCGGGCGGCAACACTTCAACGCGATGACCGTTGGGCGGCCTGGCTTCGGCCGCTTCCGGCGCCGATGCCTTGCCGTTGGCGGAAGGCGCCTTTTGCCAGAGGCGCAAAGCCGCGGGGAGCGATAGCCCCGGCGGGCGTTTCCCGCGCACGCTCCGGCGACGCTGGGACTCGGCGCCGCCGTAATAATAGTAAGAGACGTAGGAGAAGCGACCCTCGCCAGCACGGGAGGCCGACAGGCGATTGATGACGACGCCAACGACCGGCGCGTGGACGCGCTTGAGTTGCTCGACCATAGCGCGCACCAGGCCGCGGCGGGTGTGGCCGGGCTGAGTCACCAGCAGCACCGAGTCGACCTTGGCGGTCAACACCCAGGCATCCGGCACAAAGAACGGCGGGCCATCAATGACGATGACGTCGTAGCTCTCCTTCAACTCGGCCAGGATTTGATCCATCCGCTTGGAGCCGAGCAGTTCCGTGGGGTTGGGTGGCGGCGTGCCGCCTGTTATGGCGACCAGCTTGTTGTCACGCCAGACGCGGGTGACATCCTGAACATTCAATTTGCCCAGGAAGAGGTCGCTCAACCCGTCATGGTTCGGCACGCCCAACAGGCGGTGCACCGTCGGGCGGCGCAGGTCGCCATCCACCAGGACGACGCGCTTGCCACGCTGGGCAATGATCAGCGCCAGGTTGAGGGCAATGGAGGATTTGCCGTCGCCCTGAGCCGCGCTCGTAACCTGAATCGTCTGGATCTGTTTGTCCACGCTGGCGAATTCCAGGTTGGTGCGCAATGAGCGGAAAGCATCGGCGATGGCCGAATGGGGCCGATCAACCACCGAAACCAGGCCGGCCTTGCCCCGCTCCAGTTCGCCGATGTAGCCGACGATTGGGTAGGGCAGCAGCCGAGCGACGTCATCCGACGTCTTGAGCGTATCATCCAGGAATTCGATCAGGTAGGCGGCGCTGGTGGAGAGCACCAGGCCGGCCAGGGCGGCGGCCAGAATGATCAAGGCGACATTCGGGCCGATGGGGACGACCGGCAGAGCGGCCGGCTCGAAAACCGTGAGTGTATTGGAAGCGCCTCGCGCGGTATTCGCCAGCAAGGTGGCATAATTCGACTGCAATGTGCTCAGGCGCTGTTCGAGGGCCCGGATTTCACCCTGGAGTGAGTCGAGGGCGGCAGCGCTGGTTACGGTAGCGAGTTTTTCCTGGCTTTGCGCAATCTCCCGCGTCGTATCTTCGATTTTCTTCCGGATGTCGGCCAGTTGCGCTTCCACGAAAGCCTGCTGATCCGAATCCTGGCTGACCGCCCCCGGGCTTTGCTTGATGATTTGATCGGCGATGGCGTTGGCCACACGTTGGGCAAGTTCCGGACTGGCATCCGTCACCAGGATCTCCAGAAACTGGCCGTCCGGCGTGGGATTGGCGCTATACTTCGGCAACTCCTTCAGGCCAAGGTCCGACATCACGGCATTTGCAATCGGTTCCCGCACGGCCACACCGGCGTAAGCCCGGGCTAGCGTGCGCCCCAGGCCAAACTCAAACTCGGTCGGGTTCGCCTGGGTCAAGGCCCGGCCCACCAACAGAGTGGTGCGGGCCATGTAGACGGGCGGCAATTCACGGGTTGCGATGAAAGCCGAGACTGTTGCGATGATGACGGAAGCCAGAATCAACCACCACCAGCGGCGCAACGGAGTGAGATAGTCATGTAGTTCCATGGCAGCACAACGGAAAGGTGGTCGAAGAACTTTACAGAATTATTTACGAATTGCCGTTTTTCGACAGGATGACGATGGTACCAGACCGCGGCGGAGCAGGCGAATTCTAACTCGAGGTTGTCCGTCAGGCTAGCGCCGATAGTTGAAGATGACTTTACTGCCATCTTGCTCGATCTGGAAGGGTAGTTCTTTCAGGTGGGTCAGGGCAACGCGCACGGCGGCGCGCTTCTCCGGCGGGCAATAGAGCAACAAGAAACCGCCGCCACCGGCGCCGGCAATTTTCCCGCCCAACGCGCCGGCGCGACGGGCGGCGGCGTACAGATCATCAATTTCGGAGTTGCTGATCTGGCTCGCCAGTTGCTTTTTCAAAGTCCAGCCTTCGTGCAGCAATTCGCCGATCGCGTCCAGTTGTCCTTGCTCCAGCGCGCGCCGCCCTTCCAGCGCCATTTGCTTCAGACGGCGCAGGACCGCCCGACGCTCCTGGATGTTTCGCTGTTGCTCGCCCAAAATCGTGTCCGCCTTGCGCGTGATACCGGTAAAAAACAGGAGCAGGCTTTCGTTCAGGCGCATGAGCAGGCCGGGGGCCAGCCCGACAC
Source organism: Anaerolineae bacterium (assembly GCA_037442085.1). Classification (GTDB taxonomy): domain Bacteria; phylum Chloroflexota; class Anaerolineae; order Anaerolineales; family UBA6663; genus JANWXR01. Next base: position 42,805 of record JBBIQY010000016.1, on the reverse strand, counting down.
GTTCACTCCGCACCTGGCGGTCGGCAGCGAACTCGAAATACCGCAAACCGCCGTAAGCGGCAATGTACTGATCCTGGATGCCGATGGGCTTGTTCAGGATGTCAATTTCGATCTCACACGCCTCCCGGGCCAGCTGTTCGGCCAACACCAATTCACCCAGATAAGTATACATCGCGTGCAGGGCGCCGACGGTCACGGTGCTAGAGGAGCCTAGGCCGGAACCCGCCGAGGGGATGTCGCCCATGGTGGTGATCTCGATGCCGCGCTCGATGCCGGTGCGGCGCAACGCCTCGCGGATCAATTCATGCTGAATGTCCGCCACCCGCTCGACCATCTCCTGCTTCGTATAACCGATACGCAACAAGTGATCGAAGCGCTTCTTGATGGTGACAAATATATATTTATCAATCGCGCACGACAGGACGCAGCCCCCTTCCTCGTTGAAGAAGCTGGGGAAATCCGTGCCGCCGCCAAAGAAGCTGACACGCAGGGGCGTCTGAACGATGATCATGCGACTTGCTCACCAATGCGAAAGTGCGCGACGGTCCGCGCCAGCCCCTCGGTCAGGGTGACCGTAGGCTGCCAGCCCAGCTCGGTGCGCAGCCTCCGCGAGTCAAGGTAAATAAATCGGGTTTCACCCAGTTTGGCCGGAGCATAGTGAGCTTCGCCCGGATAACCGGTGATCGCCTTAAGAGCGGCAAATATCTCATTAACGGTGGTCGGCGCGCCGGTTCCGACATTATAGATTCCGGTTGCCTGCGGATGTTCGAGCGCCAGCAAATTGGCCGCAGCGCAGTCTTCGACGTAGGTAAAATCCCGGGACTGTTCACCATCGCCATAAATGGTGACCGGGAGGCCACTCACCATGCGGCCGGTGAAAATGGCGACGACCCCCGCTTCGCCGCGCGGGTCCTGGCGCGGGCCGTACACGTTGGGGTAGCGCAGGACGACGTAGGGCAAACCATAGAGGACCTGATACATATACAGGTAATGTTCCACTGCGTGTTTGCTGGCGCCGTAAGGGCAGATGGGCTGAATGGGATGCGCCTCGTCGCAGGGCAGATATTGCGGCTCGCCGTACACGGCGCCGCCCGTCGAGATGTAGATGAACTTTTTCGCTCCGCTCTGCCGCGCACATTCGAGGACATTCAGGGAGCCGCGGACGTTGACGTCGGCGTCGAACTGTGGGTCGGCTACCGAACGCCGCACATCAATCTGGGCGGCATGATGATTGACGACGTCCGGCTGCTCGACGGCAAAAACGCTGGCGAGGGCGGGGTCACGGATATCCATCTGATAAAAACGGGCGGCCGGGTTGACATTCGCGCGCAGGCCGGACGAGAGATCGTCTACCACCACGACGGAGTGGCCGTGCTGAATCAACAGGTCCACCACATGAGAAGCGATGAAGCCTGCACCGCCGGTAACCAGGATCTTCATAGGTCGCACCGTTCGAAATGCCGGCCCGCCAAATAACGAGGGCCGGGCGAAATTCTCGCCCGGCCCCGGCTGCGCCGGCCTGCAAGGATCGGATCAGTAGGCGCCCCGGCCGCGAAGCACGGCCGGGAGCGTTTGGAAGAGGATTTGCAGGTCGAGCCAGATCGTCCAGTTACGGATGTAGAACATGTCCAGGCGCACACGGTCTTCATAGCTCACATCCGAGCGCCCGCTCACTTGCCACAGCCCCGTGAGGCCCGGCCGCACGGTCAGGAGGTTGATACCCCACTGATTATACTGAGCCATTTCTCGCGGCGAGATCATGCGCGGCCCGACCAGCGACATCTGTGCCAGCAGCACGTTGAATAACTGGGGCAGTTCATCCAGGCTGAATTTGCGCAAGAAGCGACCAACGCGGGTCACGCGCGGATCGTGCTTGAGCTTATGTGTCCGCGCCAGCTCCTCTTTCAGTTGCGGGTAGGCGTCCAGGATGGCATCGCCATTAACATACATCGTGCGGAATTTAAACGCATCGAACTGGCGGCCATTCAAACCCATCACGCGTCGCCGATAAATGACCGGCCCGGGCGAGTCCAGCCGGATAGCGAGCGCCAGCAACAACAGCAACGGCGAGATCAGGATCAAACCCGGAATGGTCAGGCAGTAATCCATGAGCAGCTTCGTCGCACCGTCAATCCCGGTCAGCCGTACCTTGTTGACATTGACGAGCGGTACATAGCCCACTTCCTGCACCTGAAGGCCGGTGGTGATGATTTCGTACAGCCCGGACGACAGACGCAGATCCACCTCGTCGGAATTCGCATACCGCTTGAAGATTTCCAGGATTCGGTCTTTTGAGGTGATCGCACTGGTCGCCAGAATAACTTCCTCGACCCCGTAGCGTGCGATGATCTTATCCATCTGACTGACCGGGCCGAGCGCCGGCAGGTTATAGAACATGAGCGTGCCGGCAGGAACCTTATCATCAATGAAGCCGATCAGGTGCAGCCCCGAGGCTTTGGCCTTGAGCAGTTGCTCCGCCAACCAACGGCCTTCTTGATTGCCGCCCACAATCACCGCCGAAGCGAGCAGGTGCCCGCGTTCGCGCAACCGATAGACGACGCGCCGGGCCCAAAAGCGCCCAAGCCCAACGCCGACAAGCGAAAAGAACCAGGCGACGATCAGCCAGCCGCGCGCAATGACCAGTGTCGGCTCAAGGAAACCGATGACCGTGACGGGGAGGATGCCCAGCGCGGTGGCCCGAAAAACCAGGCCATATTCACGGGCACCACCGAGCAGGTTTTGTCGTTGATAGAGGCCGGTCAGCACAAAGATGAAGAACCAGGTCGGCAGGATCAGCCGGAGCACTAAGCTCTCATAGAACCACAGGTCCGGCGAAGCGTCGTACGCAAAAAACGGCAGATTGAGGTTGAAGCGCACGACGTAAGCGGCCAGGAACGCCAGGTTGATCATCAGCAGGTCAAGCAGCATCAGGCTGACGATGATGACCATCCAGCGTACACGGCGCGAGAGTAATGACGTGTTCGCCCTGGTGCCCATGGTTGCCGCCGGCGCCAGTTCATCCAGGATCGTCTGGGTGGACATGATAGGTCTCCTCGAGTCGGCTGACGATTTGTCGCCAATCGTGATGTGTCTCGACATAGGCCCGCCCGGCGCGGCCCACAGCGTCACGGCGGGCAGGCTGAGCCAACAACTCCAGCGTTTTTTCAGCCAGCGCCGCCGGCCCAGCGGCGACGAGGGCGTCGCGACCCGGCTCAATTTGCAAGGCGGAAACGGCCTGCCTGGTCGCCACCACCGGCGTTCCACAGGCCATGGCCTCGAGCACTTTGTTCTGGATTCCGACCCCATAGGCGATTGGGGCCACGGCGAGCGTCGCACGCTGCAGATAAGGACGAACGTCGGGCACGGCGCCGGTGACGGTGATCGCAGGGTCTGCAGCCAGGGCCCGCACCTCCGGTGCGGGGTCTTTGCCGACGATCCACACCTTGATGTCAGGCCGGTGCGCCCGCACCAGCGGCAGCACTTCACGGACGAAGAACACCGCCATCGTGACGTTTGCGTGATAGCTCATCTTGCCACTCAAAACCAGCGTCTCCGGCTCGCGCGACAATCCCAAGTCTGCTCCAAAATAGTCGAGGTCAACCCCGTTGGGTATGACCCGTAAGTCAGGCTTGCGCCTTGCCGGGGCTGCCAGGGCAGCCAGCGCTTCCCGGTCTGCCGGCGAGGTCACCAACACGGTACGGAACTGCGAGGTCAGCCATCCTTCATAGGACTCCGTGCGGCCCAGCTCAAAACCGGATACCAGGCGGCTGACCCACCGTCGGCTTTGTGACGCCGCCTGACGGAACAGCAGGCTGATGCTGTCCACGCTATCCCAGACTACGGGCACAGCTAATTTGTGTTTAGCCAACCACGCTTTGAGTCGTAAGCCATACCACGCTCCCCGCAGATGCTCGACATGAATCACGTCGGGCCGGAGAGCTTCGAGTGCGCTTTCGGCAATCAGGTCGGGCTGCCAGCAATAAGCAGCCTGCAAGGGTGTGCGGCTTGGCAGGGCCAACAGGCAATTCCCCACGGAGCGCCATTTCGGTAGGTAAACGGATCGAACCGCATGGCATTCGGATTTTAGTTTCTCAAGGTCCTGGCGCTCCCGGTCATCTGACCAGACTGTAAAAACGGTCACCTCGTGGCCGCGATCTCCAAGATACCGAATAAAATTGTAGGGCCGTACCCGAACCAGGTTCGGGACGTAGGGGACAAGGAACAAAACTCTCATTCACTTGGCTGTTTGACGATAATAGAGTGCGACCCAACCTTCAATGGTGCCCTAGTCCTAACATATCTTGATGATGCCTTCATCATTACAGCCTGTAGATTGCCTACCCCATGGGAAGTTCTGCAACAGGCTTAACGCCGAAGTTGAAGCTTCTCAAAGCGAGAGCCGGGAAGAGTCCCGGCTCTCGCAAAGTAGAAAGTAAAGTGGGCGGCTGGGGATGAGCTACCGGATGAAGAAGGAGAGGATGACCAGGATCATGATGAAGGTCCCTGCCAGCAGGCCGATTCGGGTGAGGTCTTTCTTGGTATGAGTGTAATCAAACATCGGTTCGGCAGCCGGGCCGGGGCTGCGGCTGTTCGCAGCCGTACTTTCAGAGACCGGCGTCGTCGGCCCGACAGTCAAAGGGGTGTTGGGTGTGCGTAGTTTACGCGCTTTACGAATCTTGCTCATGGATAAATCTGCCTCGATAACGGCGCCGCCAGCGCTAGTGCGTTCTCAAGCTGGCGGTCACGACAATCCGCTCGGTGTTGACGAGATAAGGATAACACGAAATAAGAGTCAGGGAGGCGTGGGCTGTGGGGGCCAGGACGCTGACCTCGGTGGGCGGCACGAGGCGCGTCCCCTCAACGAGATACGTAAAAATTTCGCGCGTGGTGTACACCTGAACCTCGTCGCCGGGCTGGAGGCGGTCGAGGTGACGAAAGATCTCGCCGTAGATGTCGTTGTGCGCCGAGAGCACCAGATTGCCGGGCCGACCCGGATCGGCGCTGCCAATATGCTGACCGACGCCCTTTTTGAGCTGCTCCCAATCATCGCCTTGCACAATGACGGCATCCACGTTGATGGCCGGGATGACGATCCGTACCGCCTGTTGCGGCCCCTGCGTGGGGATGACGGGCGGCGGCAGCGCCTGAACCAATGAGCGCAGGTGGGCAGGGATTTCGGCCTCGTTGGGCCGTGACTGGCCGGTCAGCGGGTCCGGCGGCGTGTGGCCGCCGGGCAGCACAACGGCGGTGATCATGGGCGTGGGCGCTACCGTGGGTAACGCCTGAATATTCTGAGCCATGACCTCCGCCGCTTCCTGATTGAGCGTGCTCAACGCGGATACGCCCGCATAAAGCACGTAGAGCAGCCCCAACACAGCGGCCACTTCCAGGATCAGCAGCAGGCCATCGAGGAAACGGCGGGCCGGGGAGCGCGCCGCCGGATGTCCCGGACGCGCCGGCGCCTGCTCGCTCTCCGGCTGCGCGCCAACGGGAACGAGCGGCAAGGCCCGGCCCGTCTCACGAAAGCGGGCCAAACGAGCCTCGCGGGCAGCCTGCTTGCGCTCGGCCAGGGCTCGTTGCAGGTCGTCTATGGAAAGGTCATTGACACGGCGTCGGTCTTGCATTGCTTCGCTGAATGCCTCGGCAGCTGGGAGGCAAAGATAATTCGGGTGGAGGCGGAATGCAAGTGGCGTGCCAGCCGACCGGCTGCGAGCAAGGCCGTTACTCCAACACCCCCACACGCACGTTGCGAAAGCGCGCCGGCGCTGCGCCGTGCCCGGTGTGGATCACCTGAACCGGCTGGCCTTTGCCACAGTTCGGTGTACCGTACATTTTCCAGTGCCGCTCATTACAGATCGCATCGCAATTGCGCCAAAACTCTGGCGTCAGGCCGGTGTAAGTACAATTCTTCAGCAAGCGGCCCAGCTTGCCGCCTTTGATCTCGTAGCCGATCTCGGTTCCGAACTGGAAGTTGTAGCGCCGGTCATCAATGCTCCACGAGCGGTTGGTCTCCAGGAAGAGGCCGTCATCGGTATCGGCGATGAGGTCATCAAGCTCCCACTCACCCGGTTCCAGGCTGACGTTGCCCATACGCACCAGCGGCAGCCGGCTCCATCCCTCGGCGCGCATGCAGCCGTTGGAAGGCAGGTCCATCTGATAGGCCGTCTCCCGCGACATGAGGTAGCCGACGAACAGGCCATGACGCACCAGCGGAGTGCGGGTGGCCGGCACGCCCTCGTCATCCCAGCCATATGTGCCCAAACCGGTGGGCCACAGCGAATCGGCGGTCAGGCTCACCACTTCCGAGCCATAGCGGAAACGGCCCAGCTTGTTCAGGGTGAGGAATGAGCCGCCGGCGTAATCGGCTTCTGCGCCAAAGACGCGGTCGAGTTCCGTCGGGTGGCCGGTGGATTCGTGGATTTGCAACGCCAGTTGGGAGCCGCCGAGAATGAGGGTGGTCACGGTGTTGCGCGGGCACTCTGCCGCCGTCAGCAGTTGAGCCGCTTCGGAGGCGATCCGCTCGGCGTGGCCGGGCAAATCCAGCGCCAGGATGAACTCCCAGCCGGCGGTGCCCTGCTGGCGCTCGTTGCCGTTGGGGTACGAGCGGCGCTGCACCTCGTCGTCGGAAATAGCGGTGGCGGCGATCCCTCCACCCGCCTCATAGATCGTCTGCTCGAGGTCGGCGCCCTCGGTGTTGGCAAAAGTCTTGTGCTCGCGGCTGAAGTGTAGGTTGCTGTGCCGCAGGTGGACGCGCGGTTCACGCGCCATCGCAGCATCAGCCTGGAGCAACAGGTTCAGCTTTGCCTCAGTCGAAACCGTGAAGGGGTCAATCTGAATCGGTGTGGTATACGCGCCCCGGCTGGCGACGGGCGGGCCAAGGCGGACGCGCGTGTTTCGGCCCCCCGTCAGCGCGGAGGCCCGCGCAATGGAGACGGCCAGCGCGGCCACGCGATCTACTTCGGGTGCGGTCACCTCGCGGCTGGCGGCGAAGCCCCACGCGCCGTCCACCAGCACGCGCACGCCGAAGCCGAGCGATTCGGTATGGCTGAGGCCGTCCACACGGCCGTTCTTCACCGACAGGCTTTGCTCGACGCTGTGGATGAGGCGGATATCGGCGTATTGCGCGCCTTTGAGTTGGGCCGTGGCGAGGGCGCGGGCAGCGAGGGAGTCCATGCCTGCGATTATACGTGACCGGAAAACAACGCCGCCCGTGCCGGTGGGTGCAATTCGATTATTTGGCAGGCTGCGCCCTGATCCTTCGGCTTCGCTCAGGAGAGCGCCGCTCGTTGAACGGCGCGCAGTCGAAGGGCGGCCAAAAATCTGGAATGCACCCCGCGCCGGTCAGTACAAATCCGGCCGACGGTCCCTGAAGACGGGGATGCGCTGGCGGATGTCGTCCACTTTTGCCAGGTCAATCTCCGCCGTGAGCAGCACTTCATTTTCCGCGCCGCCCTCCACGACGGCGTCGCCCCACGGATCAATCACTGCGCTCCGGCCAGCAAAGACCTCGCCTTTCGACTCGCCCACGCGATTGCAGGCGGCAACGAAGACTTGATTCTCGATGGCGCGCGCGCGCAGCAGCGTCTGCCAGTGTGCGGCGCGACGGGCCGGCCACTCGGCGGGGAGCAGGAACAGGCGCGCGCCACCGAGGGCGTACTTGCGCCACATCTCGGCGAAGCGCAGGTCATAGCAGATGCCCAGGCCCGTCATCCCCCACTCGGCTTCGACCAGGGTGAGGGCCTCGCCGGCAGCCAGCCACCTGGGCTCATCGAGCATCGGCACGAGATGAACTTTGCGGTACACGCCCACGAGCTCACCGCTCGCAGCGTAGAGGGCGAAGGTGTTGTAGGCGCGGCCCTCCTTCTTCTCGAGCAGCGAGCTGGCGATGGCGATGCGCTGTTCACGCGCGAGCGAAGCCAGGCGCGCGAACATTCCCTCACCCAGCGTATCGGCGTGTTTGGGCCAGTTCTCCAGATCGTAGGCCGTGGCCCACAGCTCGGGGAAGACGACGAGCGCCGAGCCGCGCCGAGCGGCCTCCACCGTCCACGCCCGCACGCGCTCGAAGTTCTTTTCGGTCTCACCAAGTTCGAGGTGGATCTGGCCGAGGGAGAGTTGCATGGCGGCGTCATCCAGTGCAAAAATGGAATTGAGCCGATTCTACCCGGCCGGGCCAAACAAAAACACCCGCCCGGGCCAGGCCGCGGGCGGGCGCCGAGGTCGGTTGCGTGCTACTTGCCGGCGTCGGGGATGACGAGTTCCTGGCCAGGGCGGATGATGTTCGGGTTGTCGCCGATCACATCCTTGTTGGCCTCGTAGATTTCCTTCCAGCGGTTAGCCGTCTTGTAATACTTCAGCGAGATGTGGCTGAGGGTCTCGCCGGCGATGACGGTGTGCTTGGTGGCCAGGCGGCGGGCCTCCTCTTCGGCCTTGCGCTTGGCTTCGGCAGCGGCGGCTTCTTCGGCCCTGCGCTTCTCCTCCGCCTCGAGCTTGGACTCCATCTCGCGCAGCTTGGCCTGCGCTTCGGCGGCGACCTTCTGGGCGGCTTCGGCCCGCTGATCAGCGGCCTGCTTGGCAGCAGACTCGGCGGCGGCTTTGGCTTCAGCCGCCTTGCGTGCGGCCTCTTCCTGCGCTGCCTTGGCGGCAGCTTCCGCGGCGGCTTTGGCCTTGGCCGCAGCGTCAGCGGCGGCTTTCTGTGCCAGCACGTGGGCGTCGGCGGCAGCCTTCTTGGCCGCTTCCGCCGCCGCCTTCTCGTCGCGGTCGGTCAGCGCATCGGTGATCTTGTCAAAGATGCCTTTCTTGGGTTCATTGGACATGATTGGGGACTCCTGAATATCTGAGAGTGTGGATACGACAAGTCACTTCCGACCACCGAGCGCGGCCTGAAGCAAACTCTGCGCAATGAGGCCCCCGGCGGCGGCCTGGGGCGAGCCGGATTGCAGCGGGTTGATCTGCCCTCCGGCCAGAGCGGCCATCACGGCCTGCATGCCCGCCTGCAGATTGTCCGCGCCCTGTTGCTTGGCCTGCAGGAAGGCCATGCCTGCCGTCAGCAAATCACCGAGGTCGAGCCCGGCGCTGCCGGGCTTCGGCTGCGGTTGCTGCGACAGACCCATGAGGGCGTTGAGCACGTTCGCGCCGGATTGCGGCTGGGGCGTGCTGCCGCTCATCAGGCTGCCTAACAAGGCGGCCATAGGGTCGCCGCCGCCCGGCAGGGGCTGGGGCTGAGGCGCAGCTTGCGGCGCTCCGCCGCCCAGCAGCATCCCGCCCAACAATGCGGCCAGCGGGTCACCGCTCGAGGCCGGCGGCTGTGGACGCGGCATCGCACCGCTTGGCTTGACGGGCACGTTGCCCATCACCGATTGCAGCAGCGAGCCGAGATCATTTTGATTGATGGCCGGTTTGCCCTGGAAGCGCGTCGCGGCCTCGCTGAGGCCCCGCGCATAATACTGGCCGGTGCTGCCCCGGCTGTTGGCCTGCAACTGCGCGGCGGCATGGCTCAATTGCTCAGAGGGCGTGTGGCCACGCTGCGCCTGCAGCGCCTGCGTAATCACCTGCAGGTTGTGCACCATGTTGTCGCCGTGGTTGCCGTTCGCGCCATCGAGGGCGTTGATCTGCTCGCGGTTGGCGCTGACGGTTTGCAGCGCGGCGTTGAACAGGCTGCCGAGGTCGAGGCCGGTTTCAGCCGGGGCGGGTGCAGCCGGGGCTGCAGGTATGTTGCGTCGTCGTTGTCGCATGCGGCTTATCCACAACGTTTACCCCAGGCCGACTTGGACTCGGCCAGCTTCAACGCTGCGTCCTGCGCTGTGCACTTGGTCTCGTAGCAAGATACTACAACCTCATCCCTCGCCGCGTTTTCTCGCCACCCCCTCACGCCAGGCCAGCACGGCAGCCTGCGTGCGGTCGGCCAGGTGCAGCTTGCCGAGAAGGTTGCTGACGTGGCCCTTCACCGTCTTCTCGCTCAGCGTCAGCCGGGCGGCGATCTCCGCATTGCTCAGGCCGTCAGCGATGAGGCGGAGCACGTCCAGTTCGCGTTCGCTCAGTTCGGTGAACGGGTTGGGCGTCTCGGCGCGCAGGCCTTGCAGCTCTTTGACGACTCGGGCGGCCACACGCGGATGCAGCACCGCCTCGCCCCGCGCCGCTTTGCGCACGGCCTCGGCCAGCTCCTCCGGGCTGAGGTCTTTGAGCACATAGGAAAGAGCGCCGGCGCGCAACGCCGGGAAGATGTGCTCGTCCTCGTGATAGCTGGTGAGCACCACCACTTGCGAGCGCGGGCTGACCTGTCTCACCCGGCGCGTCGCCTCCACGCCGTCCATCCCCGGCATCACCACATCCATCAGCACCACGTCGGGGATGTGCTGCGCGGCCAGCGCCACGCCCTCCTCGCCCGAGCCAGCCTCGGCCACAACGTTGATGTCGGGCTGAGTGGCGAGGAACGCGCGCACACCCTCGCGCACCAGGGCGTGATCGTCCACAAGCAGAACGGTGATCGGGGCCATCAGGATAAGACCTGCGGCGGGGTGTGGCCGACCTGAGACTTGGCTTCGTCGTATTCAGACCCGGTGGGTCTGCGCAGATTAGGCGAACGGCGGCGAACAGAGGCGACGAGGTGCGCGCCGGCGCCAGCCTGGCTGACCACCTGCAGGTAACCGCCGATGGCTTCCATCCGCTCACGCATCGACTCCAGGCCGATGCCCCGGTGCTGCGCCGCCTCCAGCGCAAAACCTTTCCCATTATCGCCGATGCTGAGCGCCACGCTGTCGTTGGTGTAGATCAGCTCCACAGTGACCTGGCTGGCCCCGCTGTGTCGGGCGACGTTGGCCAGCGCCTCCTGCGCCACGCGGAAGAGCGCCTGCTCAATCTCCAGCGGCGCCGCCCGTTCGCCCTGCACACGCATCTCGGCGCCGATCTGAAAGCGCTGCGACCACTCTGCCACGTAGTTGCGCAGGGCCTCGGCCAATCCCCGGCCCTCTAGCGCTGCCGGGCGCAACTCGCGGATCAGGCCGGTGAGCTCATCGCGCGCCAGCTGCGCCAGCTTCTCGGCCTCCAGCAACGGCGTCCGGGCTGCCGATGGATCCTGGTCGAGCAGGGCGCGGGCCGCGCCAATCTGCATAGCGGCGGCGAAGACGTTCTGCTTGACGCTGTCGTGCAGTTCGCGCGCCAGGCGGTTGCGCTCATCGGTGGCGGCCAGCGCCTCGCGCGTCTGCAAAGTGCCCTGGAGCTGCTCCGCCATCCGGTCGAGGCGGCGGGCCATCTCACCGATCTCATCACCGGCGTGGTCGTGGATCGTTTTGGAGAAATCGCCGCGCCCCCAGGCCTCCGTCGTTCGCGCGATCGTGTTCAAGCGCCGCACCAGCCCGCGCGAGGCCAGCCAACCGAAGGCCGTGCCGACGAGGAGAACGGCGGTAGAGAATATCAGCAACAGGATTCCACCGAAGGCGGCCAGTTCTGGCGCGAGGTTGGACGACGTGCCGGTGAAGATCAATGCGCCGCGCAATTGGCGCTGTGCGCCGTGGATGAGCACAAGAATTGTTGCCTCGCCCTCGCCCGGGGCGTAATGACGGAGCACATCGGTCGTTTCGCCGGCCAGCACACGCGGCCACATGTAGTCGAAGCCCGGCACCAGCCCGCTTGGGATCGGCTCGCCCGGGCTGAGAAGCTCAGGCCAGCCAGACGACGCGCCGATCAGGTTGCCCTCGGCATCCACGACGTAGACTCTCCCCCCGTAATTGGATTGTACCGCCAGGTACCCAAAGCGATTTTGTAACCAGGCATTCACACTGTCCTGGTCTGGCTCCGGGCGATCAAGCCAGGCCCGTAATTCTTTAGATTCGAATTCAAGGCGATGAGCCAGACTATCAATGTAATAATCAGCGAGAGCGCGTTGAATGCCCTCTCGCATGAGCAACAGTGTGAGGAGGATCACAGTGAGTACAGCCAGCACCGTGGTTAACGTGTAGGTGAAGGTCAGCTTCCATTGTAAGGATTGAAAGAGGCGCATGGCCGGCTCCTGTGTGAGACGTTCACAGGATAGCATTGGCGCGGCCGGTTGTGGCGGGTCTGCGGGCCTGTTTCCGGCAGGGCCGGGGGTGTGTTCGAACTCGGATGACTGTCACCGGGCCATCCAAGCGCCTGGTGATAGTCGCCTCAACTCATCGAGCGCGAGCGCGCGAGCAGCGCCGCGAGCACGGCAACCGAAAGAACCAGCATCACGGTGACGGCCAGCCCGCCCTCCGGCCCGAACGCGCCGCCGGTGACTGCATCCGGCCCGACCTCCTGCCAATCCCACAGGATGGGACCGGCCTCGGCCAGGCCGCTTACCTGCATCCCGAACAAGTTGCCCTGCGCCCAGTTCCAGGCTGCATGTTGCGCGGCGATGCCCCACAGCCCGCCCTCCCACAAAGCGTACAGCGCGGCGAACAGCCCGAACAAAAACAGGTTGAGCAGCGGCAGCGCGCCGATGTTGGGGTTGAGGCCGTGCAGGACGGCGAAGACAAGCGAAGCGACCAGCACGCCGAGCCAGGGCCGATAGCGCGCGCCGATGACGCCCATCAGCCAGCCGCGCATCAGGGTCTCCTCCGCCGCGCCCTGCACCGCCCAGCCGAGGCCGACGACGAGCACCCCGCCCAGCGCCGCCCAGCCCTCGAACGGCTCACGGCCCGCCTCGGGCGCAACCCAGCCGAACAGCGCCAGCACGCCGATGACGAACGCGAGCTGGGCGACCCCGATGAGCAGGCCGCGCCCATACTTCAGCAGTGCGCCGTCACGCTCGAAGCCCAGGGTCCAGAAAGGGCGCTTCTCGAACCAACGCAGCCACGCCCATAAAATCCCAAAGATGCCGGCGAAGCTCGTCGCCAGCAGGCCGCCAACGGCCAGACCATGGAGCCAGGGCTGATCCTGCGGAATGCCCCTATCGCCGAAAACGGCCAGTGAGAGGAGGAGCAACGGAACGGCGGCAAACTGCGCCACCAGCACGATGCCGAAGGAGAGGGGGATGGCCAGCGCGAAGTGCGGCAGGCGCTTGGCGGCGCGGGCCAACTCGAAGAGACGGTGCGCGGAGGCCATGCCTTCAGCAGCGCGTCAGGCGCCAGCCCACTCTACCCGACGAACTGGCTGATGAAGCACAGGTAACCCTGTCGCCCGCGCTCTTTCGTCCAAAACGCCACGGATTTGCGAATGCGTTTGAGGCAGGCGACGATCTCGTCCAGCGTCAGGGGCGTCGGCCCAACATCCAGTTTTTCGCCCGACTCGGCGTGCAGAAGTTCACGCCCCAGGCGCCACTCGCATATGGGCCTGACGGAGTCGTAGACCGCCTGCGCCGGCAGGGAGAGTCGCAGTGCCGGTGCTGCGCGGCCGCGCTGTTCCGCCTGGTAGGCGCGCACCAGGCCTTCGAGGGCGTGATCCACATCCAGCAGCGTAGGCTGCGCCTGATAGACCTGCACAATGCCGAACTCAATGTTTTGCAGAACATCCCCGTATTTTTCCTCGAAATTCGCCATCTTGTGCCTCGCAAACTCAAATGAGGGATGCCGACTGCGGTTGGTGCGCCTCACCCCACTTCGGCAGCGGCGGCAGGGGCTGGCGCTCACCGACGAGGGCGTGAAAGAGCCGCGCCATCGCCGGCGCATGGGTGTCGTCCGGGTTGTGAAGGAAGAAGAACACGTCGTCGCCTGCGCCCAGCCACTCGGCGACATGCTCGGCCCACCCGGCCAGCCACGGGCGGTTGTTCGGGACCTCGGGCTGGCCGACGAAGCGGACGAAGGCGAAGGGCGCGGTGCGGGTGCGGCGCACGGGGAACCTCGGCTTCCTGCCCTGCGCGACCGCGACCGCCTCGCTGTGAGAGTCCGGTAGAGCGAACAGGGCGGTCGTATCGAAGATGCCGCGCGCGACGCCGCGTTCGCGGAGCAGGTCATCGAAGCGCGCCTCGTGCGTGCCGCCGTCGAAGAAATCGGCGTGGCGCGGCTCGACGGCGTAGCGGAAGTTCGTGGGGAGAGAGCGGAGATAGGCACCGAGCGAGTCGAGGTGGGCGGCGCGGAAGGTGGGCGGCAGCTGCAGGAAGGCCGGGCCGCAGCGGTCGCCGAGGCGCTCAAGCCGATCCAGGAACTCGCGCGTCTCGGCCTCGCAGTGCTTCAGCCGCTTGCGGTGCGAGATGATCTGCGGAAACTTGAGGCAGAACTTGAAGCCGGACGGGGTCTCGGCGCGCCAGCGTTCCACTGTGGCCGCAGCGGGCAGCGCGTAGAAGGTGGTGTTGCCCTCCACCGTGTTGAGGCGGCGGCTGTAGAGCGCGAGGAAGTCTCCGGCCTTCGCCTTCGGCGGGAAGAAATTACCGACCCACGTTTTGAGCGCCCAGAGCGGGCAGCCGAGGTAGAGCACCCCGGCATTATAGCGCCGACCGCCGGCCGGACTCGGGCAAACCTCTGCAGGGGGAAGGAACGGCGGCGCGCCCTAGCGTGAGGCGCGCGGCGGTCGGCGGTCGCGCGAGAGGAGGCGCAGCGGCGAGGGGAAAGGATCATCACCCTGATAGCCGTAGTGACGCTGGCGCGCCAGTCCCTGCAACGGCGAGGCCTCATCGCCCGGCATGTCGTCGGGCAACAGCCAGGCCGGCCAAGTGGGCGTGGTATCGGAGTCGGCGGTGAGCCAGTTGGAGGAAGTGGACATCAATGAACCTGCTCTTTCTTAACGGGCCGGCTAATCGGCGCCGGTCAAGGCGGCCTGGCCGACGACCGCCGACTGGGGCACAAATAAACGCCGGGACGTGATCTCGTCGTCCGTTAACCGGGTGCGGACGGCGTGCGCCGAGTTCACGATCAAGTCGTGGCCCTGGCGGGCTACCACGCGCTCGAAGGCCAGAACGACGTTCGGGTCGAACTGGCTGCCCATGTTGCGCCGCAACTCTGCGAGGATGGTGGCACTGTCCAGGCCGACGCGATACGGCCGGTCGGAGGCCATAGCTTCGATCGCATCGGCCACGCCCAGGATGCGGGCCTCGATGGGAATGGTCTGGCCGCACAGGCCGTCCGGGTAACCGCGACCATTGTAATGTTCATGATGGTGGCGGATGAAGGGCATGAGCGGGCGCAACGCGGCGATGTGCTGAATCATGTCCGCGCCGATGGCGGCATGTTGCTGCACGACGCGGTACTCTTCCGGCGTCAGCTTGCCGGGCTTGAAGAGCAGCGGCTCCGGGATGCTCAGCTTGCCGATGTCGTGCAGCAGGCCGGCCTTGCGCACCAGCTCAACGCGATCCGGCGGCAGGCGCAGTTCCTGCGCCATCAGCACGGCGTAGCGCGCCACCTGATGCGAGTGGCTCAACACGTAGGGGTCGCGCAGGTCTACCACCCGTGAGAGCGCCTGGATCAGACCCTCATTGAGCTTGGCGACGTGCTCGGCGCGCTGAGTCAATTCGCTGTTGGCCGCGCGGAGCTGGGAGACGGTGTCCTTGGTACGGCGCAGATACTCGCCCTGGCTAAAGCGCAGCATGAGCAGCGGCGCCAGCATGATGACCACTCCCAGGGCGCCTTTGTGCAGATACATCCAGCCGAGGGCAAAGGCGGCGAAGCCGAAGGCCAGGTAGTAGGGCCACAGCCAGCCGAAGCGTTCCGACCAGATTTGGCGAATCGGCTGGCCGCCGTCGAAGTGAATGGCCAGCGTGACCAGACCGGTGTTGCAGAAGTAGGCCAGGCCGGTGACCGCCGCCGTGAGCAGCACCTGCGCCGGCAGCGGCTGATCGGCGTAAGTCCAACCGAGGAGCCGCAGCAGGCCCAGCGCCAACATGCCGGCGATGACGTGATTGCTGCTGTTGAAGACGAACCGGCTGAACGGGCTGCGATGTTTGATCAGCGCCATCAACGCCAACCCGAGGCTGAGCACCAGACCGCCCAACGGGCCAAATAGCAACAGGCCGGCGATGAAGGGCGCGACGGAGGTCGAGACGGACGTATCACGCGCGTAAATGTCGAGCGCCAGCCCCTCGGCAATCAGCACGGCGCCGAGGAACAGGAACAGGCCCAGGCCCAGCCAGTCGATCGTGATGTCCGGGGGCGCGAGCCACACATATAGGCCGACGGCGGCTATGGCTAGGGTGGTGAGATAGCTATTCAGACACCAACGCCGCGCTGATTTTCCGAGCATCTACCTTGCAGGCATGGCGCATCAACAAAAAACCTCGGCGTCTGGGGACTGCCGAGGTGGAGCGAGCGTGCCTCTCAGGCAGTCCGGCGATCATACGCTCTGGTGAGAGCGCTTAGACCCGTAACTTTGCGCCCCGGCCTTTCAGCCGGTTTGCCTTTTTCTGTGCGGCCAGGGCCTGAAGAACGATCAGGCCCTGGTATTCAAATTTGCAACATCATAAGGACTTATCACGGGGTCGAGAATGGGCCAGCGGTACCGAAGACGAGCAGTTGAACGTTGGGGATAGTTGGCAGAGGTTGGCAAAACTTGGAACAGGGTTGGAAAGAGAAACCGGCCGAGCTTCGCTGTGCTCGGCCGGGGCCGTATGCCGAAAATTGTGTAATTCGGCCTGTAGGCGCGGGTCTGAGAGCCGCGCCTACGAAATTACACACAAATCGGCAAACCGCCCTCGGCCGGCTGGGGTTGAGAAGAGGACCACGCCGGTTTTCTTAGAAGATCCCATTGGGCAGAAAGGAGTTGATCTTGGCCCACAACTCGCGGATATTGATGGGCTTGGACATATACACATCGCAGCCGGCGTTGAGCGCTTTCTCCGCATCGCCGCGCAGGGCGTTGGCGGTGATGGCGATGACCGGCAGTGTGCGCAGCTCGGCGTGGGCGCGGATGCGACGCGCCACCTCATAGCCGTCAATGTCCGGCAGGTTGATGTCGAGCAGGATCAGGTCGGGGCGTTTGGCCTCGGCCTCGGCCAGGCCGCTCAGGCCGTTGGCCGCCCAGAGGAAATTGTAGCCGCGCGCCTCCAACGCGCGCTGCACCAGCAGCATGTTGTCCGGGTTGTCCTCTATATAGAGGATCGTCGAAGCCATCTTATTCACCTCCATTTGGCGACGTCTTGCCGCCCAGCGACGTTTTGTCGCCAATCACCTGCACCACCTGCTCGACGAACGCCCGCGGCGAGAGCGAGCCTTTTTCATACAGGGCTTCGATCGCGGCCTCGTTCAGGCGCCTACGTTCCTCGGCGGTGATGTCACGCGCGCTGACGACGATCACGGGGATGGCTTGGGTGCGCGCGTCCCGACGTAATTCTTCCAACAGGGTGAAGCCATCCATCTCCGGCATGGTCAGGTCGGCGATGATCAGGTCGGGCAGGCGCTCGCGGGCCTGCTTCAGGCCGTCCACGCCGTTGCGGGACGTGAAGATGCGGTATGACTTGCGGTTCTCCAGCAATCGCTGGATGAGCAGTGCATCGTCGGGGTTGTCATCCACCAGCAGCACGGTGGTCACCTTCTCGTCGAGCTGGTTGAGCGCGGAAAGCAGGCCCTCGCGCGGGGCGGGCCGCATGTCGTCGCTCAGATGCACGTCCACGTGCCATTGCTCGCCCAACACGTGCTTCTCCACCGGGAAGGTGTGGCCGGTGCTGTTGACGACGACCAGCTCCTCCGAGTGGATGAGGCCGAGGGCCAGCAGCCGCTCGAAGCCGGCGAAGGCCACGGCGGCGGCCGGTTCGACGGCCATGCCCTCGGCCTTGGCCAGCGCCAGCATCGAGTCCCAGGCCGCCCGGTCGGAGACGCTCTCCATCGCACCGCCATGCTTCTGAATCAGTTGCCGCAGATAAGTGTACGCGCGGCCCGGGTCGCCGGTGGAGAGCACGGCGATGCGCGTCTCGGGCGTCACCGGCTCGGCGACCTCCCGGCCTGCTTTGAAGGCCCGCACCATCGGCGCGCAGCCCTCGGCCTGAATAATGCCCAGCTTGGGGATTTTGTCAATCAGGCCCAGGCGGTGCAATTCGCTGAAGCCGTGATAGATGCCGAGCGGCCCCAGCCCGCCACTGACCGACTGGATATACCAATCCGGCGCGCGCCAACCCAACTGCTCGACGATTTCGTAGGCGATGGTCTTCATGGATTCACGTGCCGGGAGGCTGCGCACGCCCCGGTCGAGCATCAGGCCGCGTCGCCTGGCGAAGTCGGCGGCGATCTGCTTGGTCTGGTCGTAGTTGCCGCTGACCTTGACGACTTCCGCGCCGAAGAGCGCCGCCTCGCGCAGCTTCTCGTTGGGCACCAGGCTGGTCATGAACACCCAAAGCTTGATGCCGGCGCGGGCGCAGGCCGAGGCATAGGCGACGGCGGCGTTGCCGGTAGAAGCGATGACGCACTCGCGGATGTCGGCCTCCAGCATGGCAGCCACGGCCACCGCCGCCTGGCGGTCCTTGAACGAGCTGGTTGGGCCGTGACGCTCGTCCTTGATATAGAGTTGCGTGTGGCGCAGGCGTTCCGCGTAGCGGCGTGAGTGCAGCATGGGTGTGCCGCCGGCGCTGTTCAGATCGAAACGCAGCGGGTCGTCCACCGGCAGCACGTCGTGATAGCGCCACAGGTTGGCCGGGCGGCCCGGCAGCCCGCGCATCAGCTCGCGCTTGAAGGCGGCGTAGTCGTAGCACGGCTCCAGCCACTCCGAGCCGCAGGCTTCGCAGACCGGCGGCGTGAATGGGAGGTACGGCTGTTGATTGCCGCAGTGAACGCACTCAAGATAAGAAGGTCGTGCCATGCAATGAAAACTTCAGAAACGGATGAAGCAGGATGAAACGGATGTCCTTCGAGCGCAACTATGTGGACTTGGCGGTCAGGTGGTTGTCCGTTTCATCCGTTGACTCAGTTCTCCAAGGCCACCGGCTGGCGGTATTTCACCGGCAGCTCGATGTAGAAGCGTGCGCCGTCGCCGGGCAGGCCGCTGCTCTCCGCCCACAGCCGCCCGCCGTGCAGCTCGATCAGGTGCCGGCTGATGGGCAGGCCGAGGCCGGTGCCGCCCGCCTTGCGCGTCGTGGAGGTATCAATCTGGCTAAAGGCCTCGAAGATAGACTCCAACTTGTTCGGCGGGATACCGATGCCGGTGTCGCTGACACAGATGAGCAGGTGATCGTCGCCGCCTTCGCCGGAACGAAGGATGCGCTCGGCGCGCAGGCTGACGCCGCCCTGTTCGGTGAACTTGACGGCGTTGCCCACCAGGTTGAGGAGCACCTGACGCACACGCACCTGGTCGGCGTCCAGGTCCAGGTCGCTGTACGAGCCGATCTCGGAGCGCAGGTACAGGCGCTTCTCGCGGGCCAGCGGCAGGGTGATCTCCATCACTTCGTCAATCACTTCGCCCAGGTTGAAGCGTTGGGGATTGAGCGTCATGCGCCCGGCTTCGATCTTGGCCATGTCGAGGATGTCGTTGATCAGGCCGAGCAGGTGCTGGCCGTTCTTCTGCACGACCTTCAGATCGTTCTCCATGCGGTCGGTCAGCGGGCCGTCCAGGCCTTCGAGGATGACGTCGGTAAAGCCGAGGATGGAATTGAGCGGCGTGCGCAGCTCATGGCTCATGTTCGCCAGGAACGACGATTTGAGCTGGTCGAGCTCGCGCAGCCGGGTGACGGTGGCCGTCTGCTCGGCGTACAGGTTCGCGTTTTGCAGGGCGATGGCGACCTGTGCCGCCAGCGTGCTCTTGATGCGCACGTCTTCCGGCGTGAAACGGTTTGGCCGGTCGGACTGCACATCGAGCACGCCGAGGACGCGCTCGCCGACAACGAGCGGCACGGCCAGCTCGGAGCGTGTGTGCCGCAGCAGTGGATGCGATGGGAAGCCCGGCGCGGCCTGCGTATCGTTGACCAGGACCGGCTGCCGGGTACGCGCCGCCTTCGCCACAATCGAGTTCTCCAGCAGCAGCGGAATCAGGCGGCCTTCGCTGACCATCTGTCGGCCCACCTCGCCAGCGCCGGCAGCGAGCTGTAACGTCTCGCTCACATCATCACTCAGATAGATATGGACGTGGTCCAGGCCGAAGCGCTCGCGCGTCAGCTCCACCACTTCCTGGAGCAACCGATCACGTTCAAGCAACGTCGAGGCCGCCGCGCTCACCTGCGCCACCGTCTCCAGTTCGGCGCTCAGGCGCTCCTGGCGAGTCAAATTCTCCTGCGTCTTCTCGAACAGCAGCCGGTTGTTGACGACCACGGCCACCTGTGCGGCCACAGCGCGTAAGCGCTGCACGTCGCGTTCGCGAAAGGTCTGCGGCTCCGCCCAGGTCAGGGCCAGCAGCCCCACCCACTTGCCGCCAAGTGTCAGCGCCAACAAGGCTGCCGCGCGGGCGCCGGGCAGGATCGCACGGGCCGCCGCGCCCAGCCGCGTTTCGCGCTCCCAGTCGCCGACCAGCAACGGCTCGAAAGGATTGCTCAACCAGGCACGCGCCAGCGGGAAGTCCAGCGCGCGCTGGCGCTCGCCGATAGCAGCAACGTTCTCGCCTCCCGACCAGATGGCTTTGACCACAGTCCACTCGGGCCGGTCGTCGGCGCCCAGCTCAAAGGTCAGAAGACGGCCGGCGTGAGCGCCCACCACCGAGGCCGCCGTGCGCACGACTTCTGCGAAACTCACGGCGGCGTTGAGGCGGCTGGAGAAGTCGTACAACTGCTCGGTCTCGGCCAGCGCCGCCTGGGTCGCGTCGGTCAGGCGCAGGTTCTCCAGGTGAGCGCTCAGGCGTTCGGCGACGGCGGCGACGATCTCCTGGGCATCTTCCGCTGGCAGGCCGGGTTCGGCAATCGCCAGCTGACCGATGGCCGTGCCCTGCACGGTGAGCGGCGCCTGGACCTGCCCGGCGGCGGACAACTCGCTGGTGGTGGGGACGCGCCGCACGTGGGTCAGATCGTAAACGTAGGTCTGGTCGGCCAGGCCGGCGTGATGCGCGTAGGTTTGCCAGCCTTTGCCCGACAGGCGCTGGGTGACGATGTTCAGTTCCTGCAGCAGGCGTTCGGTCTCGGCAAAGGAACGCGCGTTTTGCAGGGCAATGGCGATCTGCGCCGCCAGCGTGGTCTTGATCTGCACGTCTTCGGGCGTGAAACGCCCTACCCGTTCGGACTGTACGTCGAGCACGCCCAGCAGCCGGTCGCCGACGATCATCGGGATCGCCATTTCGGCGCGCGTCTCGGGCAACAGAGGGTTGGGCAGGAAGCCGGGGTCCTTCATCACGTCATTGATGATGACGCCCTGGCGGGTGCGGGCGGCGCGCGCGACCAGCGACTGTTCCCGGTTGAGCGGGATGCTCCAGCCCTGCGCCAGCATTTGGGCGCCGGCCTCGCCGGCGCCGGCGGCCAGCACCAGCGTATCACCCGGCTCGTTGAGCAGGTAGACGTGCGCATGATACAGGCCGAAGCGCGCCTTGGTCAGTTCCACCACCGTTTTGAGCAGGGCGTCGGGATCGCGGGCGGCGGCGGCGGCGACACTCACTTCGGCCACGGTCGCCAGCTCGTTGGCGCGTTTCTGCGTCTGATCGAACAAGCGCGCCTTCTGGATCGAGGCGGCCACACCGGAAGCGATGGTCTCCAGCAGGTGTACGTCTTCTTCGGAGAAGCGGCCCTCCTGAAGCGAGCCGAGGCTGAGCACACCGATCACGTCGTAGCCGGAGAGGATGGGCACACCGACCCAGGCGCGCGGCTGCTGGGAAAGTTCGCGGAATGTGCGCGCCCCCAGCTCCCGCATCCGCTGGTCGGCGTCCGAGTTGATGACCAACGTGCGTCGGCTGCGGATGAGATGGGCCGTCGGCCCCTGGCTGAGCGGCATGGGCGGCACCGAGATGGCATGACCTTCCTCGAAGAAGTAGGGTAGTTCCACATGCTCGGTCTGCGCATCGTAGAGGGCGATGTAGCCGCTGTGCGCGTTGAAGATGCGGATGACGTTCTCGCCGACCGTTTTGAGGGTGGCGGCCAAGTCCTGGGTGCGGTTGAGGGCCTGGCTGAGAGAGTTGAGGGCCTCCAGTTCGGCGGCGCGGCGGGCGACGAGGCTCTCGGCCTGCTTGCGTTCGGTAATATCGCGCGCTACCCAGAACACGGTGTTGTCACTGAGCGGCGAGATGGAGGCGTCGAACCAGCAGTCGCGGCCGTTGATCGTCAGCTGGTATTCGGCTCGCACCGTTTGCTGTTTGAGCAGCGCGCGCCGCAGATGGGTCAGCAATTCATCTGCCTTGGCCGCCGGCATGATGTCGTGCATGCGCTTGCCCAACATCTCCGCCGAGGGGCGGAAGAGCAGCGGGGAATCCGTGGATGCGATGCGCAGGTAACGGCCCTCGGCGTCGTAGACCAGCACCACGTCGGTCATCGCCGCAAACAGCGAACGGAGTTCGGCCTCGGTGCGCCGGCGCTCGGTGAGGTCTTCGGAGAGGCTCAACAGGTAACGCGGCGCGCCTTCGGAGTCGAGCACCGGGATCTTCCGCGTATGCAACAGGCGTGTCTCACCGCTGGCCGTCTGGACCGACTCCTCGGGGATGTCGTACAGCTGGCCGCTGGCCAGCACGGCGCGGTCGGTTTCGATGAAGCGCTCGGCCTGTTCCGGCGGGAAGAGGTCGCGGTCGCTGCGGCCCAGCAAGTCTTCGCGCTTATAGCCAAGCACCTCTTCGGCGGCCTTGTTCCCGCGGACGAAGCGCAGGTCCTCGGCGTCCTTGACGGAGAGCATCACCGGCAGGTTCTCGATGACGGAGTCCAGGAAGCGCGTCGTCTCTTCGAGCTCGAGGGCGCGCTGGCGCATCTGCTCGAACAAGCGGACTTTTTGGAGGGAGGCGGCCACGCTGCCGGCGATGGTGCCGAGCAGGCGCACGTCGTCATCGCTGAAGCGATCTTCCTCCGGCGAGCCGACGCTGATGACGCCGACGACGGCCTCATCCGTGAGGATCGGCACGCCCAGCCAGGAGCGCTCTTTCGATTCGGCCTCGGGGTCGGGCGTATGGTAAGCCCCGAATTGCGCCATGCGCTCATCCAGGTCATGGTTGATGACCAGCGGCGCGCGGGTACGGATGATGTGC
This sequence comes from Anaerolineae bacterium, assembly GCA_037442085.1. Taxonomy (GTDB): domain Bacteria; phylum Chloroflexota; class Anaerolineae; order Anaerolineales; family UBA6663; genus JANWXR01. The sequence continues at coordinate 19,861 of JBBIQY010000016.1, read as the reverse complement.
GCCGTCGGCCCGCGATCGAGGGGGATCGGCGGCACTGTCACGCGCCGGCCGTTGTCCACCAGGTAAGGCAACGAGATCATCTCGGTCGCCGGGTCATAGAGGGCGACGAAACCGCCGCTGGCGTTGAAGGCGCGCAGCACTTCCTCGCCGACCAGTTCAATCGCGGCGTTCAAATCCTGCTGGACGCTCAGCGCCTGACTCAGCCGGTTGAGGGTCTCCAGCTCGCGGGTGCGCCTCGCCAACGCCGTCTCGGTCTGCCGGCGCACGCTCAGGTCGCGCAGGATACCGGCGTGCAACAGGCGGCCCTGGTATGGCAGGCTGCGCCCAATCATCTCGAGCGGGAACGGCGCGCCGTTGCGGCGGAGGCCGCTGGCCTCATACGGCTCCAGGCTGCCGCGCCGGATGCGATCGCCGACCGTCGCGCGGCTCTCCGGCGCGATGAAGTCGAGCAGGTTGCGGCCCAGCAATGCCTCGCGCGGATAGCCGAACATGAGCGCCAGCGCTTTGTTCACCTCCACGATCACGCCATCATCATGGATGACCACGCCCTCCAGGGTGGCCTCGGCCAGGGCGCGGAAACGCTCCTCGCTTTCACGCAGGGCCTGTTGCGCCCGGGCGCGCTCGGTCACATCCTGTTTGATGGCGATGAAGTGGGTGATCGCCCTGCGCAGAGCTAAAGCGCCCTCGGTGCTGTACACCGGCGTGATCGTCATCTCCTCGGTGTAGAGGCTCCCATCTTTGCGCCGGTTGACGATCTCGCCCTGCCAGACCTGGCCGGCCAGCACCGTCTGCCACAGCTTCTGGTAGAAAGCGGCGTCGTGCTGGCCGGATTTGAGCAGGCTCGGTTTGTTGCCGACGATGTCTTCAGGCCGGTAACCGGTCAGGCGCGTGAAAGCCGGGTTGACCCACTGCACGACGCCGTCCACGTCGGTGATGACGATGGCGTTGACGGCTGCGCCAAGCGCGGTGCTCTGGAGGCGCAGCTGCGTTTCCGTGCGTCGGCGCTCGGTGATGGTGCGGAAGGTGGATTGCGTCGCGACGACCTGGCCGTTCAACCGGCGCGGCGTGCCGCTGCCCTCCAACCAGACCGTCTCGCCGTTTTTCGTGACGAACGCCGCTTCGATGTTGGTCACGTTCTCGCCGCGCAGCAAGCGGGCGAACAGCGCCTGGCAGTGCGCCAGCGAGTCCGGATGAATGATCTGAAACAGGTTGAGTCGGGGGAGTTCCTCGAGCGTGTAACCCAATGTCTCCAGCCAGGCGCGGTTGACGAACAGGAAGCGGCCGTCTACGTCCACGCTCTGCACCAGGTCGAAGGAGCTCTCGACGAAGGAGCGATAGCGTTCTTCGCTTTCGCGCAGCGCTTCCTCGGCCTGCTTGCGTTCGGTGATGTCGGTGTGCGAGCCGGCCATGCGCGTGGGCCGGCCCTCCGCGTCGCGCAGCGCCTTGCCGCGCGCCAGCATCCAGCGATAGGTGCCGTCCTTGTGCCGGAAACGATACTCGGTCGTATAGGTCTCTAGCTGGCCGTCCAGATACGCTTTCAGGGTTGCCAGCACCTGCTCGCGCTCGGCGGGGTGCAGGCGTTCCTCGAAGGTGGCGAACGTGTCCTCCAGCTCGGTGGCCGCAAAGCCGATCAGGCGCTTCCAGGTGGGGGAGAAGGTGACGGTGTTGGAGGCCAGGTCCCAGTCCCACAGGCCCTCATTCGCGCCCTCGACGGCGAGCTCGAGCAATTCACGGCTGAGGCGCAGATCGGTGATTTCGCTTTGCAGCGGGCCGGTGCCGCTGCGATGTAGCTTGAGCCGCGCCTGCACGGCTTCCAGCTCGGTCTCCAGTTCGACGATGCGGGCGCGCAGCGCCTCGACTTCCGCCGGCGCCGTGTGAAAGCCGTTGATCGGCGCCGGGGCCTCGGCGCCGGCGGGCGTACTCAGGCCATTGGCCGGTTGGACGGCGGGCGTCTTCGGCTGTGGCGGTCGAACGCTTTGCGTCCGCGGCGGCGCAGGGTCGGGCGCGGGGCTGGCGTCGCCGGAGAACAGGTCCTCAAGCCGCTTGGAGTACAGGTCTTTGGACATAGGCACAAATTTCCTCAGCCAGCTGGCGGTACTGCTGAGCGCCGCGGCTGTGAGGGGCGTGCAGGGTGATGGGTGTTCCAACGAGCTGGCTCTCGCGCAGCTTGGAGTCCACACCGATGACGGTCTGGAACATGGCCGGTGCAAAGTGCTGCCGTAACTGGGCTAAGACGCGGCTGTGCAGCGCGCCGCGTAAATCGAACAAGGTGACGAGCACACGGTAGGCCAGGCCGGGGTTGGTGCGCGCGCGCACCATCTGCACGAGCTTGAGGCTGCTGCCCAGCGTCTGCACCGAGAAGTATTCGCACTGCGTGGGGACGATGACCAGGTTGGCAGCGGTGAGCGCCGCAATAGTGATCGGCCCAAGCATGGGCGGACAATCGAGGAAGACGAAGTCGTAAGCGGCGGCGGCCGGCTGGGCCAACGCCTGACGCAGCACCGGCTCGTAGCCCTCGCGCACGTGCAGCCAGCGGCTCACCGTCACCATGTCCGGGTTGGAGGGGACCACGTCCAGACCGGGCCAGGGCGTCTCGCGCGTGACACTGGCGAGGGAGTCGTTGCCGAGCAGCAGGTCGGCGGGGGAGCGCCGCGCCTGCGCCGGGTCGAGGCCCAAGCCGGTCGTCAGGTTGCCTTGAGGGTCCAGGTCCAGCAGCAGCGTCGGGTGTTCCTTCTCCACCAGGCAGGCGGCCAGCGCCAGGGCTGTGGTGGTCTTGGCGACGCCGCCCTTCTGGTGCCAGAGTGCGATGATTTCAGGCATAGACACGGCTCCCCTTAATGGCCATTTGCCGCCGGGAGATCATCCAGCGACTCCGACGGGCGGATGACCACATGCGTGCGTCTGGCCTTGAGCGCCAGGCCCAGTTCCTGAATGGCGGTTTGCAGCGCGCTGGAGACGCTGGCCGCGCCCTGGATCTTTTGCGTGATGGTATTGATCAGGCGCTCACGCTCGGCGCGGCGCTGCGCCTCGTCGTACAGATGCAGGTTATCCAGTGCGCTAGCCAACTGGCCGGCCAGCGTTTCGACCAGCGCAATTTCTGCAGGCGTGAAGGTGCGGCCCGGTTCTTCCAGGTCAACGCCCAGGGTGCCGATGATGTCACCGTGCACGATCAGCGGCATAATGAGCAGGGCCTGCGTCCGGCGCTGACGCAGCAGGTGGTGAATCGGGGCCGTCAGGGAATTGGTTTGCGCGTCGTCCACCACCAGCGTGCGCCGGTGCTTGAATACCCACTCGTTAGAGAGGTTGCCGACCACCGGGATGAGCGTGCCGACCGCGCTCGGTTCGTCCTGGGCGGTGGTGTGGTCGGCGACCAGGCGCAAGTGTTGGCCGTCCGGTTCCAGGAGGGCGAAGCCGGCGCTGCGCGCGCGCAGCAACTGTACCACTTCCTTCGCGGCAGATTGCAGCAGATCCGTCATATCGCGGGTCGAAGCCGCCGAGGTCACAATCCGGTTGAGGGCGGCCAGCTCCTGGTTGCGGCGCATGTTTTCCGCCAGCGCCTGTTGCTGCGCCAGGTAAGCGCGGCGGCTGGCGGTGACGCCGGCCACCGTCTCCATCAGCCGGTTGGCGAAGAAGGCTTCATCGGCGCTGAGCGTGCGCGCAGCCGCCCAAGTCACGGCGACCAGGCCCTGCCATTGACCGCCGCTGCGCAAGGGCAGCCACAGCGCCGAGCGCCAGCCCTCGCGCTGGGCCTGGGCGCGAGCGGCCTCGGTTACGCGCTGATCGGTTGACACATCACCGATGAAGGTCGGCTCGGAGGGATGCGCCGCCCACAGCGGCGTCAACGGGAGCTGATCTGAGCGAGTAGTCGGCGGCACAGGCAGGAAGCGCCCGCCCGCCCAGAGCGCTGCCGTCTCCAGCGCCTGCACCCCACCCTGCTCGTCGCCCGTCACGTAGCTCAGGGTGAGCGTCACTAGATCGTCGGCGCCAAAGGCAGGCCGGATGGCTTCGACGATTTCCTCCTCGGTCGTCGCCAGCGACAGCGCCTGCTCCATCTGCGATAGGCGGGCCAACTGGTCGGCGCGGCGCTGGTTTTCAGCCAGGGCCTGCTCGGCCTGAGCGACGAGGCGCAGGTTTTCGAGGTGGGCGGTGAGCTGTTCGGCCACGGCGGCGATGATCTGCTCAGCCTCCGGTCCGACGGCAGACTCCTCGATGGCGATCTCGCCGAGGCGCTCGCCGCGCAGCAGCAGCGGCTGTACGCGCATGGGCTCAGTGGTCTCAGCCGGCGTAGCGCCCAACGGGCTGAGAACCGCCTGCCCGTCGTACACGAACGCCGTCGGCTGGGGACTGACGGCCAGATACTCTTGCCAGCCCTCGCGCGTCATACGGCGCACGGCGACCTCGGCCTCGGCGCGGTATTGCTCGGCCTGGGCCACCAGACGCAGGTTATCCACCTGCTTGGCCACTTCGAGAGCCACCGCCTCCATCAGCCCCACATCTTCCGGAGACCAACTGCGCCGATCGCCGGCCTCCACATGGAGCATGCCAATGGTCTCGCCGGCGACAGCGACGGGCATCGTCAGGGTCGAGCGCTTGCCCGGCGCCGTTGGCTCAGCCGCTTCGTCTTCGGCCACATAGCGGTGCTCGAAGTGTTCGGCGCGATGGATGGCGCCCAGGAAGGCCTGCCAACCGCTGCGGCTGAGGTGGCGCGTCTGCTCGGCCAGCTCGGTGCGCGCGGCCTCGGCCTCCTTCAGCAGCAGCGCGTTCTCGACGCCGATGGCCAACTGGCCGGCCAGCATCTCGAAGACCGGCAAGCTTTCCAGCGTGAAAGCGCCCGGCTGTGTGCTTTGCAGGTCGAGCACACCCAGCACGCGGCCTTCCGCGATGAGCGGGATGGCTGCCTGGGAGCGCGTCTCGGGCGACAGGGGATCGGGCTTGAAGTTGGGATCAGCCAGCGTGTCCGACACTAACACGGGGCGGACTTCCAGCACGGCCTGACCGTTGAGTGAGCCGGGGCCGACGGGCAAGCGGTGGCGGCGGCGCAGCAGCTCAGCATCTACCGGGCCACTGCTGGCCTGCAGCACCAGGTTATGCCCCCCCGCGTCGAGCAGGTACACTCGAGCATAATACAGGTCGAAGCGTTCGCGGATCAGCTCCACGGCTTCAGCCAGTAGGCTATCCAGGTCGCGGGCTTTGGCGAGCGAGCGGCCCACTTCGGCGGCCAGGGCCAGGTCACGGGTGCGGTCGGCAACGCGTTGTTCGAGCAACGCGCCAAAGGTTTGCAGTTGCTCGTTGATCGCCGAGAGCTGGGCCAGACGTTCCCGTTCCAGTTTGTTGCGGAAACCGGCTGAGATCAACAGCAGCGTACCCAGCGCGCCGAGCGAGCCGGCCAGCAGCGTGGTATCGCGCGGCGTCGCGTTGACCCACAGCGGCAAGGCCAGCAGCGCGACGACGGTCAGGGCGGTAACGACGGCGGCGCTGGCAAAACTCAGGAAGAGGCTGGCGATGATCAGGGCAAAAGGCAAGAAACTGAACAGCGCAAAACTGAGGCGGCTCGGGTCGCCGCGAGCGGTGACAAAACCGCCCAACACGAGGACGACGATGAGCAGCCATGCGCCCAGGCGAAAATAGCGGCTGCGGCTGAGGAGATACGCGACCAGGGTCACGCCGGTGGTGACGAGCAGCATCAGCGATGAGGTCGCCAACCCACGTCCGGGCACGGCCACCAAGCCGGCAAACGAGCCGGCGCCGGTCAACATCAGAAAGATCAGCGTCAGCGAGGCCAGCAGTTCGGCCTGGCGGCGTTCACCGAGTTCGACGAGGGCGGCGGAAGGCTGCACCAGCGAACGCCAGAGGCGCTGCAGAGTATTCAAGCTGGCGGCGGGTTGCTCGCGAGGAGATAAGTTCGGTGCGTTCATGGCACGCCTCTAACCCCGGCTATTCCCGTTGCCGGCCTGGCCGGCGGTTTCCGCAACACCCGTCGTCGGCGGACGTTCCGCGATAGGGCGCAGGTTGAGTTCCGCCGTGGCAGCGCGCGCCTGCAGCGCCTGCCCCAGCTCGCGTGCGGCGGTCTCGAGCACGGCCTCCAGGCTGACGGCGGATCGGATCTTGCGGCTGATAGCGTTGAGACGCATCTCGCGCTCGGCCTGGCGTTGGGCGCGGGCGTAAGAGCGCGCGTTGCGCAGCGCCACGGCAGTCTGATTGCCGATGTTTTGCAGAGTCTCCACGTCGGAGGGGCTCAGGCCGCCGGCCACTGAGTGCTGCACGTCGAGCACACCCAGCACCTCGCCGCCCACCGCCAGCGGCACGGCGATCTCCGCCTGCGTCTCCGGCAGCAGTGGATCGGGGAGCCAGCCGGGATCGCGCGTCGTGTGCGGGACATAGACCGGCGCATTGGTCTCGGCGGCGCGGCCCACCAGGCCTTTGCCGCGCGGCAGCTTGTGGCCGCGCGCCAGCAGCGCTGCGCCCGCCGGGCCGGTGCCGCCGGCCAGCACCAAATTCTCGCGCGCCTCATCGAACAGGTAGATGTGGGCGTGGTAATAGCCGAAGGACGTCTTGATCTGCTCGACCACTTCGCGCACCAGTTGCGCCTCATCCAACACCGTCGAGAGACGGCGGCTGACTTCGAGGAGGGTCGCCAGCGCCCGGTTGCGCGCCGCCAGTTGTTCCTGACTGAGGCTCAGTTGCTCGGCCATGGCGTTGAACGAACGGCCCACTTGGCCCACTTCGTCCGCGCCGGTGTGGGCGACGCGCACGCTCATATCGCCAGCGGCCAGGCGGCGCGTGGCCTCGGTCAACTGTTGCAGTGGCCGGCTGATGGCGCGCATAAATGTGATGCCGATCGAGAAAGCCAACAGACTGGTGAGCACCGCAAACGCCACCGCGAGCCTCTGTTGCTCTACCAAATCGGCAATGCGTTCGTCAATGCCCAACTCCAGAGCGGCTGAGGCCGCCTCAAACAAGGCGGCGTTGGCGGCCAACGCGCGCTGAGCGGCAGCGACATAGTCCGACTCTGCCGTCGTCACGGACGGCGCATTGACAAGTTGTTGCTCGACAGCGTCAATGAAGGCCTTCAGGGCGAAGTCATACTCGCGTTTCGGATCAGAGACCATCGCCCCCATGCGGCCGGTCGCATCCCTGCTCGAGGCGGTGGTCAGGCCGGCATCCAACGCGCGCCAATTGGCGCGCAATAGGACAATCGCCGCCAACAGCCTCGATCGCTCCCCCGGCGTGACCTCGCCACGCCGAATCAGCTCAGCGCCGAGGAGGAACGTCTCGGCGGTTACGGTCTGGGCTTCGGGCAGGCGCAACAGCACCGCATCGCGCAGGTAATGCGTATCCAGCTCGGGGTCGAGGAGCAAATTAGAGTGCTCGCCGATCCACGAGATAAAGTCGTGCACCTGAAGTGCAAATTGAGTATGGGCCGCACGGCGTTGTAGCTCGCTCATGGTAACGGCGCGGGCCTCCAGCGACTCCCAGTGATAGCGCAGCAGAACAACTCGATCACCCGTCTGCAATCGGGTACTGTACTGTACCTCCAGACTCTCCAGCGCATCAAAGGCGGCGGCCATGCGCTGGCGCGTATCGGCCAGGCTCCCAGACCCGGTGGCCAAGCCGGCTTGCCCGTGCAGCGCCCATTGGTGGAGGTAGATCGTCCTCAGGATTTGATGCAGCGGCTGCAGATATTGCAGGCCATACTTCTCCCGAACCCCATAGCGGTCAATACGGTCCGCTCGATCCAGATACAAGAAGATCGTGACCAGGGCTAAAGGGAGAGCAAACAGCAGGCTGATGAGCGTGAATTTCCAGGGATAGGTCAGAGGGGAAAGCTGCCGCTGGATCAGCGAAGCAATGATGACAAATGCCAGCACCAACAGCGCGCCGCTGGCCAGTGCGCCGAGCACCGTCACCGCCACCGCGCCGGCCGGGTTGCTCGGTAGGCTTGGGTCGGATGTAAAGATCACCGCCCGCATGCCGGTGTAATGCATACCGGCGATGGCTAGGCCCATGACCACGCCGCTGATGGCTTTGCCGATGGCCTCGCGCCGGGTGACCGCCGTACGGAAGCGCACGGCCAGCCACAGCGCCGCCCACGAAGCCAAGACGGCAATGACAATGGAAAGCGCCAACCAGGTCAACTGATACGATAACCGCGCCGGCAGACGCGTGGCGGCCATGCCCAAATAATGCATGCCGGCGATCGCGCCGCCCTGGAGCAGGCCGCCCAGGCCCAGTTGCCAGCCGCGCAGGTGAGGCCGGCTGACCAACAGCAGGGCCAGCGCCGAGCCGGCCACCGCCGCCAGCAGTGAAGCCAGGGTGGTCAGCACGTCATACTGTATCGTCACCGGCAGCCGAAAACCCAGCATCCCAATGAAGTACACAGACCAGATGCCGATGCCTAGCGTGGTTGCGCTGCCGGCCAGCCACACGTAACGCTGCCGGCCGCGCGCCGCCGGGATGCGCCCTGCCAGCTCGAGCGCCGCATACGCTGCCAGAACGGCCATGGCGATAGATAAAGTGACCAGCCACGGGTCGTGGCTGTGGGGCAGGTGAAGGGCTGAAGGGTCTTGAGGCATCACAGCTACTCCCACGATGTGCCGCCGCCGGTCGGCTTTTCGGCATGTCCGTTGATGCGAACGCCAGAGCGTTCGCGAACGCCGGAGCGTTCGGGCGTCAGCCGCACCTGCGTGCGCGCACCGCCCAGGGCGCGGCCCAGTTCGCGCGCTGCTACTTGCAGCGCCGTTTCCACGGTTGCAGTGGATTGGATCTTCTGGCCGATGGTGTTGACCAGGGCTTCCAGGTCGGCCTGACGCTGCACCTGCCGATAGGAGCGGGCGTTTTGCAGCGCCACCGCCACCTGATTGGCAATCGCCTGAAGCAGTTCGGCGTCGTCAACGGTCAGCGCACCGGCCACGTTGTGCTGTACGTCGAGCACGCCCAGCACCCAGTCGCCGATGGCGATGGGCACGGCGACCTCGGCTTTGGTCTCCGGTAGGAGCGGGTTGGGCAGCCAGCCGGGGTCGAGCGCGGTCTCGGGCACGAGCACGATCTGGTTGGTCTCGGCGGCGCGGCCCACCAAGCCTTTGCCTCGCGGCAACCGGTGACCACGCGCCAGCATCAATGCGCCGGCCTCGCCCGTGCCGCCCATCATCACCAGATTCTCGCGCCTCTCGTCGAAGAGGTAAATGTGCGCATGGTAATAGCCAAAGGAGCGCTGCACCTGCTCGACCACCTGCACGACCAACTGGCCGGGGTCGAGGATGGTGGACAGCCGCCGGCTGACTTCGGCGCTGGTCGCCAGCGCCCGCGTGCGATCGGCCACCCGCTGCTCCAGGCCCTCCAGCGTCTCGCGCAGCTGCGTGGTCATCGCGTTGAAGGTCGTCGCCAGCGCGCCGATCTCGTCGCTGGATTCCACCGGCGCCTGGGCCTTCAGATCCCCGGCAGATACGCGGGCCGCGGCGGCGGTCAGGCGGGCGAGCGGGCGCGTCAGCAGGCGCGCCACCACCGCCGCCGCCAGGCCGGCAAAGAACAGGGCGCCGATCGTGATCAGCAGGGAGAAGCGGGTGACAACGTTCAGCGGCTCCAGCGCCTCGACCTGGTCCTGGGAGATGAACACCCGCCAGCCCAAAGCGGCCAGGGCTTCCGCCTGGGGCCGGCCCGGGCCGGTCTCAGGACGTATGAGCGCCTGGCCGGCGAAGGTCGGCACGCCGTCATGTTCGATTTCCAGATAAGGGCCGAGCGACTGGATCAGTTGCTCGAGATCAAGCTTGGCGGCCTCCAGCTCGAACGCTACGCCGCCGTCAGCCGTCTCGTGCAGCTCCAGCCCCCGCCCATCTTGGAAGTAGATCTCGGCGCGGCCCGTCCGGCCCAGGCGCGCGTCGGCCAGCGTATTGGCTAACTCATTCATGTCGAACAGAGCGAGCGCAACGCCGACGGTCATCTGGTCGCGTTCGTGCGCCGGCACCGCCACTGCCAGGCCCAACTGCAGGCCGCGCAATCCTCCTTCAATCAGGCCGATATAGACGCCACGCCGATAGGCGGTTTGCCACCATTCGTCATCGCCATGGTACAGGTGCTCGGTGGCCTCGGTGGCTGCCACCGTGACACCGTACCGGTCCGTAACCAGGTACAGGGTGGCATCCGGGAATCGGCGGCGCAGTTCGTGCAGTTCACCGGACAGAGGGTTATCGAGGACCTGGTTGAGGAAGGGATCGCCGGCCTGACGGGCCATGACGGCGGCGCGCCAGCGTTCATCGGCGGCGCGCAACGCCTCGGCGTCGAGCGGCTGGCCGCGGCTGGCCGACTCGAGCGTATCCTGCACGAATTTATTGAGCGCCAGCGTACGCAAAATATCGGCCTGCAAGCTGATCTCGTTGCCGATGACGACGGCCTTGTTCTCCGCCAGAGTGGCCAGGTTGCGGCCCACCTGGTCGCGAATTTGCGAAGCGATGAGCAGATTCAGGATGACGGATTGCGCGCCGACCGCCAGCACGACGACGACTACAAAACTGATGAGAAGTTTGGCGCCCAGGCGGTAGCCGGGGAAGCGGCGCACGATCTCCCAGCCCAGCACCAACACCACGCCGGTCATGATGACCGGCAACATTTGATTGATGGGGGACAACGGGCGCGGCCAGGGCCAGAAAGCATCGAGCAAAGCGGCGGCCACGCCTACGGCCAGCCCCAATCCGACCACCCAGGGGATGTGCCGGGCCGGCAAGGTCTGTCCGGCGACGACGGCCACGATCAGAGGTGCGCCGATCAGGAGGGACAGGCCCAGGCCGGTATGAATGATTTGCGCGGCCAGGACACCGGCCAGGAAGCCGCCGAGCACAAACCAGGTTCCCAAAGTCGGGCGATTTCGCCGGCTCAGCCAGGCGCCGATCAGGCTGGTCAACGTCATACCGAGCGACTGAAGCGCCGCCCATTCGGAATTTTCACCGAGCTGCCAGTAGGCTCGAAGCCCATAGAACACGGTCAACCCCAAGACGACGATCAGCGAGATCAGAGCAGCGCGCAACGCATATTTGGCACTAGCCGGCGTGTCCGGGGCAGGCAACGCCCGCACTTCGTCGGGCGCGGTCCTCAACAGCCAGGTGATCACGATGAGCAGGGTGAGCGTCACCGCTCCGGCCACCAGCCAGCCGGAGGCCGCCGTCAGGCCCGTGGTCCAGACCACGGAGGCAGCCAACCAGTAGGCGCTCACCAATGCCAGGTAGGGCTGAACGGCGCCGACCCGATCCAACAACCGACCAACGCGGTCGGCTGCGCCGGGCTCTCCTTCAAGAGGCAGGGAAGCGTGAAGCTGGCGTACGGAGGCGGCGTAGAGCAGCACCGTGGCGGCGATCCAACCCACATCCAGCCAGCGCATCTCCTGGTAATCGGGGGACAGGGCCAAATAGGCGAAGACCACATTCCTTAGCATGAACACGCCTAGGCCGATCAGCAATAGCAAGAGCGACGCCCGCGTATCCGTGTCTGTGCGGCGATAGCTGACGATGACGGCCCCACCGATCAACACCAGATCCCCGAGCGGATAAAGGCTGGCGAGCATAGCCGTCCAGGGGTCATCGGCGTTTTGCGCCAGCGTAGGCAGCAAGATGAAGTAGCCGACATACATCGCCGCCGCGATTGTCACGCAGGCGGCGTGAAGCAGATAATGCCGTTCTTGACGGCGGAGGAGGTGAGCGGCGGGGAAGCGCAACACCCCCAGGAAAAACAGTGGATAGAAGAGAAGGTAGAAGACGTCGGCCAGCGAAGGGAAGGGTTGTTCACCGGCCAGGGATTCCAGGTAAAGCCAGGTTAGGTCGCCCAGGAAGTAGGCTATCAGCGCCAGCCCGATGAGCAACCAGGCCTGCCGCAACGGCAGAGAGAGCGAGCGCTGACCGGCCACCCGCCAGGCGCCCAACACAGCCAACGCTTGCACCGGCAAGGGCGCCAGGTTGGCCAGCAGCGCATTCCCCGCTTCACCACCCCATTGCTGGATCAATGCGACCAGCATGACCAAGCTGTAGACGCCGGCGAGGAGGGCTAGCCCACCCCAGAGAGACCTGAGCCAATCCGGGATCAGGCTGAGGAAGAGGGAGGGGCGAGAAGAAGGTAACATCGGCAAGCTCCACGCACTGACTCGGTCGCCCGGCCCCGGAGAAACGCCGAGGCGCGGCCCGCACTGGCGGCCCGTCGGGCCCGGCTCGATTCTCAAGGACTTGGACAGATGAGGGCTATAAAAACTACGTTAAGAATCGGCTTGAACGACAGCCGGTTCGGCGGTCAATCTCGCCGGCCCAGGCACGGTCACGGTAAAGCAGCTGCCGCGTCCGACGACGCTCTCCACAGCAATCTGCCCGCCATGCTGTTCCACGATGGCTTTGGCGATCGCTAGGCCCAGGCCGCTGCCCTCAATGCCCTCGCGGTCCGTAGTGTGGACACGATAGAACTTCTCGAAGATACGCGGCAAATCCGGCTCCGGGATGCCCAGGCCGGTATCACGCACCTGGATCTGTGCCATGCGTTCAACCGCCGCGACGTTCAGCGTAATCTGCCCGCCCTCGGGCGTGTACTTGATGGCGTTACTCACCAAATTACGCAGCACTTGCAACATCCGCGCCAGGTCCACCTCGGCCAAGACCGGCTCGGTGCCCAGCTCCAGGCTGACGGTCTGGTGTTTGACGGCGGCCTGGTCGCGGAACTCTTCCAGTTCGCTGGCGACGAGGTCACGCAGGTCCAGGCGCTCGCGGCGCAGCTCCAGGCCCATATCAATACGCGCCAGGTCCATCAAATCCCGGATCAACTCCATCATCCGGCCGGAGGCGGTTTGAATGCGCTGGATGAATTGCTGCTGGCGCTCGGTTGGCTCATCCACGCGCTGAAGCAGGTCGGCGTAGCCGATGATGGCCGTCAGCGGGTTTTTGAGGTCGTGCGAGGCCGAGGCCAGGAACTCGTTCTTGATGCGCTCCAGATCCCTGAAGTGCGTCACGTCATGCAGCATGACAACCTGTCCGCCCGGCTCCAACGGCGTGACCAGGACGTTGAAGGCGCGCCGATCCGGCCAGTTCAGCTGGCACGTCAACAGTCCGGTCTGTGCTGCGCCGCGTGCCTGGTTGAGAAAGTGCACCAGCGCATCGTAGGGTGTGCCCTGCGGCAGCGGCTCGCCCAGGCGCAGGCCAACGCTGCCCCACAGGCGCGCGCCGGCCGGGTTGATGAATTGCAGATTGCCCGCCGCATCCAATCCCAGGATCGCCTCCGGGGCCGAGTTGAGCACCGCCGCCAGGCGTTTTTGCTCGCGCTCCACCGATTCGTACCAGCGAATACGGTCGAGGGCGGAGACGACCTGCGCCGCCAGCGTCTCCAGCAACACGCGATCGCTTTCCCGAAAGGCGTTGGGGAAGCGACTGTGAATGGCGAGCGCGCCGATGATCCCGGACTGGTCGCGCAGCGGCACGGCCACCGCCGAATGCGTCGGCAACTGGCTGGTGGCGATCTTGACGGCGCGGTTGCCGGTTCGCTCTTCCACCGAGCCGGAGAGGCAAACCGGCTGACCGGTGGCGGCCACCTGCTGCGGGGCCAGCGCCAGGAGGGACATGCGCGGGGCGTTCTCCAGGCCGGCGGAACTGCGCAGCTGGAGGGCGTCCGGGCCGGAGTACGCGGGGTTCAGCCACCACAGGCTGACCGCCGGATAGCCCAGCGTCTGCCAGATGAGCTGCGGCAGTTTCTCAATCAGCTCTTCGGAATAAGTCACACGAGCCAGTTCGTGCGCGAGCTGGTTCAGAGCGACCAGTTCCTTCACGCGCTGACGCTCAGCGGCGTATAACTGCGCATTCTCGACGGCGATGGCGGCCTGGCTGGCGATGGCCTGCAACAGGCCGATGTGATCCTGGGCGAAGTAGGCGGGAGATTCGTGCAGCAGCGTGAGCGTGCCCAGGGTGCCGCGCCGGCCCAACAAGGGCACACAAATCGCCGAGCGCACCGGGCTTTCCCCGGAATCGAACTTGGGCCAGTGGACATTGCCGACGGTGTCGGCCAGGATGCTGCCCTGCCCGGAATTGACGACCTGCGCAATCAGCCCGCGCGCGGTCAGCCAGGCTTGCGCCCGTTCCCAGTCCCAGCCCGCCAGGTCGCGCGCCACATAGTTGCGGTAGCACCACTGATCGTCCAGCTCGATCAGGGCCAGGTTGCCGCTGGCCGCGCCCAGCGCCTCCACGGCGCGGCGCAGTACCACTTGCCCCAGTTCGTCCACGTCGGTGCGCGCGCTCAGGTCCTGGCCGATGGTCGGCAGCAGGCTCAGTTCACGATTGCGGCGGCGCAGCATATCTTCGGCGTGCTTGACGCGCAGCTTAGAGCGCACGCGGGCCGCCAGCTCGCGCCAATCGAAGGGCTTGGTCACGTAATCGTCCGCGCCCAGCCCCAGGCCTTCGCGGATATCGCGCACCGACGTGCGCGCGGCGGTCAGCACGATGACGGGGATGTGGGCAATATTCGGGTCGGCGCGGATCTCGGCCAGCACCTCGAAGCCGCTCTTGCCGGGCATGTTCACGTCGAGCAGCACCAGGTCCGGCAGTTCCGTCCGCACCTTGTCTAGCGTCTCCTGGCCGTCGGCGGCGGTGATGAAGGCGTAGCCTTCGTTTGCCAGGCGCGTCGCCAGCAGGTGCACGTTGTCGGACTGGTCATCGGCGATCAGGATGCGGAACTGCGAGGCGGCGGGCATCTGGCCGACCGTCCCTTCCGGCGCGGGACACGTCAGCGTTTCGATGGCCCGACCCACCAGGTCGCGCAGCTTCTCCGGTTGTACGGGTTTGATGAGATAGTGCGCCACTTTGAGCCGGCGGGCGGTCGCCGCCAGGCCAGGGCTGTCGTAGGCGGTGACGAGGATGACCTGCGCCGGTTTGTGATCTTTTTGCGCCTGCTCGATCAGTTCCAGGCCGTTCATGCCCGGCATCATAAAATCGGTGATTAGCACTTCGACCGGGCACTGGTGGATGATATCCAGCGCCTCGCGTCCGCTGCGCGCGGTGAGGATCTCGACGGGTTTATTGAACTGCTTGAGGGCGCGCGCCCACATCGCAGCCGTATTGGGGTGATCGTCAACGATCAGGATGCGGGCGGGCGGCCGAGATGGTGAGACAAGGGTACCAGGCAACATACTGTCATTATCGCCGGGACTGCAGTGCCTGATCTGTTTGGGTTCTGTAGGCTTAAGTTGGGGAAGATTTCGCTGCCGTTAGACGGGCGCGTGCTCGCCACGGCGAGCGGCGAGTTCTTACGGAGAAGGCTCGGGGTTTTTGCTGAGAGCGCTGGCCCGTTGCCTCAATCCACCACCAGGCGATAACCGACGCCGCGCACGTTGAGGATGTGGCGCGGGTTGCCGGGGTCCGGCTCCAGCGAATCGCGCAGCTCGTGGATGTGCCACTTCGCCAGTTCCTGCGCTTCACGTCGGTCGGCCTGGTAGCCCTGGGCTTCGTTGACCAGCGTCTGATAATCCACCACATCGGGCACGTGCCGCATGAGCACCGCCAGATAATCGAAGGCGGAGGGGGGCAGTTGCAGTTCGCGCTCGGCGAAGATGGCGCGGCGGGCCTGCAGATCGAGGCTGAGCTGGCCCAGCTTGAGAAAGCGGCTGCTGTGCGGCGCATTGGCCGGCGGCGGCGGGGTCAGGCTTTCTTCCAGCCGGCGCAGCTCATCCTGCAGGTTAGCGACCTGCGCCTGCAGCTCGCGTCGGCGCCGTTCGACGGCCTGCTTTTTGAGAATGCCCTCGGTGCGTGAGAGCAATAACTCCGGGTTCAGGGGTTTGAGCAGGTAATCGGTGGCGCCCAGGCGCATGGCCTCGACGGCGGTCTCCAGCGAAGCATAGGCGGTGAACAGCACCACCGGCATCTGCGGATACAGGCGATGAATTTCGCGCAGCACCTGCATACCGTCCATCTCCGGCAGGTGGATATCCAGATACGCCAGGTCATAGACGGAGGCGGCCAAGCGCTGCAAGGCTTCCACGCCGTTGCCGGCAGCGGTCACCTCGCAGCCGGCTTGACGCATGATGCGCGTCATCGTCTGGCGCAGGCTGGCTTCGTCTTCGATGATGAGGATCCGTCCAGAGAGTTTCATAGCGCCCTTTCCCGCGAGCATTATAGCGGCTCCGAGTCGAAGCGCGCACCGAGATCGGTGTCGGACATCTCGGTGCGCGTCACCGGCAGCCAGACCCGGAACGTCGCCCCCCGCCCAACTTCGCTTTCCACCTCCACCCGCCCCTGGTGGCGCTGGATGATCTCGTGCGTGATGAACAGGCCCAGGCCGGTGCCGCCTTCCTTGGTGGTGAAGAACGGCTCGAAGATATTGCGCAGGTCTACCGGGTCAATGCCATCGCCGGTATCCCGGATCGTCACCAGCACCTCGCCCTGCTTGGAGAGGTGTTCGGTGCGCAGGCTCAGCTCGCCGCCCTGCGGCATGGCCTCGACCGCGTTCAGACACAGGTTGAGGATGACCTGTTTGAGCTGATCACACAGGCCGGGCACCTTGGGCAGGCGCGGCTCCGCCTCGAAGCTGAAGCGCACATTGTTGTGGCGCAGGTGGGTGGCGATGAGCTTCTGCACTTCGTCAATAATGGCGTTGAGCGATTCGTAACGAAACTGTTCCGCCGAGGCCGGGCGGTAGGTCTCGCGCAGGCGGCTGATGAGCGCCGCCATGCGGTCGGCCTCCGTCAGGGCCACCTGCAGGTCTTCGCGCGATTGCGGGCTCAGCTCGTTCTCCTGGCTGACCAGATACAGGGAGTTCTGAATCGCCTGCAAGGGGTTGTTCAACTCGTGCGCCACCGAGGCCACCAGCCGGCCCATCGCCGCCAGCTTCTCCGCCTGCACCAACTGTGCGCGCATGGATTTCTCGTGACGCAGCGAGCGCTCCAGGTTGGCGTACAGGCGCGCATTCTGAATGGCGAGCGAAGCCTGCCCGGCGAAAGCAGCAAGCCGGTGCCCATGTTCGACGGTGTAATAACCCGGCTCGACCTTCTCCAGCGAGAAAAAGGCGATGACGCCCTGACCCTGCACGACGATCGGCGCGCCCACCCACGAACCGATGCGGGCCGTCGCGGCACGGGGCAGCCAGCTGTCATCGGCGCGCACGTCCGGGATCACCAACGGCTGGCCGGTCTCCGTCATGTGGCGCAGGCGCGGCGTGGCCGTGATGTCGAGCGCCATGCCGCTCACGGCGCGCACCACCGCCTCGCCGAATTGCTCGTAGCCGCGCTGACGCACGGTGCGCGCGTACAGGTTGCCCTCCACCAGCATCAGCTCGGCCATATCGGAGGCCACCAGCCGACCGACCTGCTCCAGCAGGCGGTCCAACAAGCGCTCGTAATCCAAGGTCGAACTGAGGATCGTGCCAATCTCGCCGAGCACTTCGGCGTCGTGACGGGCGCGGCTTTCGGCGGCCAGCAGGCGCGCGTTCTCAATCGCCAGTGCGGCCTGCAAACCCAACGTCCGCAACAGTTGCTGATCGTCGCTGGAGAAGGCGTACGGCTCGGCGCTCTGCACGCTGATGGTGCCCAGCCGACGGTCGCCGCTCTGCACCGGCGCCACCAGCAGCGAGCGCATATTGTGCAGCGCGCCGCTCGGCAGGTAACGCGGGTCGGTGCGGATGTCGCCGACGTTGATCGGCGCGCCCTCGGCCAACACGCGCCCGGCCACGCCCTCGCCGGGGCGCATCGCCAACTCGGAGCGGCCCAACTGGTCGTCGCTGGAGTAGGCGGCGGAGCGCAACGTTTGGGCGTCCTCATCCAGCAAGTGGATAACGGCGCGCTCGACCTGGGGGATGATCTGCCGCGCCGAGTCCACGATCATCTTGAGGATGGCATCCAGGTCGTGCGTCTCGTTGAGCGCCTGGCTGATGACGCTCAGGGCTTCGCTCTCCTGGAGGCGGCGTTCGAGGCGCGCATGCTGACGGGCATTGCCAATGGCCACGGCGGCCCAGCTGGCCGCTGCCTCCAGCATCTGCACATCGTCCTGCAAGAAGGATCGCGGGGCTTCGTGCACCACCTCGATCACGCCGACGACCACGCCCTGGAGCTTGAGCGGGGCGGCCAACAGCGATTGGGCCTCGTACACGGTGAACTGCTCCAACGGGCGATACAACCGCGCCTGCCCGGCCTCGTCCTGGATCAGCACCGAGCACCCGGTGCGGATGACTTCGCCGGCCACCCCGGCGCTGGCCGGCATCTGCCGTCCGATGAAGCTGACGGTACCGGAGCCCCCGACGGCGGCCATCACCAGTTGTTCGCCCTCCAGCAGCAGGACGGCCACGCTGTCCACGCCCAATAGGTTGAGGATCTCATCGAGCACGCGGTTGAGGACGATGGTCTGGTCGAGGCTGGAAGTGACGGCCAGGCCCATCTGGCTGAGCGCCGTCAGCTGACGTGCGCTACGCTCCAGCTGCGCCTGAGTCTGACGGCGGGCGGTGACATCCTCAAGCGTGCCCTCACAATAGAGCATGCGGCCGTTCTCATCACGCACGGCGCGCGAGTAGATCAGCGCCCACAGGCGCGAGCCATCCTTGCGATAGATCTGTACTTCATGGCCGGGGATTTCGCCGGTCGCCTCGATCGCCCGGATGAAATCGTCCCACTGCTGTGGCAGCACGTAAAGCTGGTTGCGGATATCGGTGACGGTGGCCAGCATCTCGGAGGGTGAAGCGTAACCGCAGATCCGCGCCAGCGCGGCATTGACGAAAATGAAGCGTCCCTCACGTGTGCTCTGAAAGACACCGCTCGCGGTGCGCTCCAGAATCTCGCGATAGACGACATCCGAAGACACAGTTGAGGCGACGGGGGCGGGAGCGTCCATGCGGGGCGAGGCTATTGGCCGACCGGTTCGCCGCGCACAAAGCAGATGATGCCATCAATGATGCCTTGTGCGACGCGATAGGGCTCCTCGGTCAGGATGCGACGGTCGAGGTACATGAAGCCGGTCTCGATAATGGCTGCCGGCGTGGCGACGTGCAGCTCGTCGAAACCGTGATACTGCGTCATGTCCGGCGTGATCGAGTTGGCATGGAATTTCAGGGCCGTGGCTTTGTGATAACGATCAGTGAGGCAGGCCACCAATTGGTCGGAGCGTTCGGGCGTCCGGCTATACAACGCGCGCGCCACCTTGAAGCCGGTTGCCAGCTCGTTGATATATTGGCACGAGTCGTTGTGGATGGAGACAAGGGCCAGCGCCCGGTAGCCAATCAGGCGATTGTCGAACTCGTCAAGAATATCCACCTGAAAGCCGGCGGCCTCCAGCCCCGCCTTCACCCGTAGCGCGATGTCATAGTTGAGCGCCGCCTCGGTCAAACCATCGGGGCAGACCGCGCCGGAGTCATTGCCTTTATGGCCGGAGACCAGGCCGATGCGCGGTGCCGTCGGCAGCGGCGTGGGCGTGGGCGGCAGCGGCGTCACCGGGCTGGGCAGTCCGGCGGTTTGCGGACGGAGGGTATTGGCGAACTGGCCGACCAGCGTCGCCGCCGAAAAGCTGCCCGGCGTCCAGAGGGTGAACACCGTGGCAAGGCCCATGCCGACCATGACGACCAGCGCGAACTGCCGAAGGGCCTGCCCAAGGATGGAGCCGAAAGACGGCGCGCTGCGCATGGACTGAATGGTACACAAGCGCAGGCATTCGGGCAAGGATTGAGGCGCGGGGCAAGTTAGCCGGGCGTCTGAGCGCACTCAAGCCTGAGGCGGCTGCGGGTTGAGGGGTTCGAGGTTTCGGCTTAGCGCATTGGTTACAAATTAGTGATCTGAGCCATGAAGCAAACTCGACACGAAATCCAGCGGCATGACTTTGGGCCGCGACTTGCGCGGGCGCTTGAGAATGCCCAGGTCGTGGGCGTGGTCCGCCAGGTA
>JBBIQY010000015.1:0-49882 GCA_037442085.1 Anaerolineae bacterium | reverse complement strand
CACAGAACTTGACAAACTACCGTCATCGCGCTTCTTGATGGCGTCTTCCAGGTCGGCGCACAGGTCGCGCAGGTATGACCAGGTGTAGATACCGGCCTTGTGGCCGTCGGCCCACTCCGGCATGAGAGCATAATGGCCCACCGGCGTGAGTCGCGCGATCTCATAGCTCTTGGCGCGGGCGAGCGGGATCATGAACGGATCGCCCGGCCTGGATGGGTCAAGCAGATTGGCCACGTTCGGCTTCTTGCCCATGTGCTCATGCCCGCCGCGACACTCCGCACACGGGCAGGCCTCGCGCAACAGTTGCAGCGGGTAGCGGCAAGATTGACCGTCGTCCCAATTCACGATCAGCAGTTTGTTTGAGCGGTCGAGCGTGATCCCAGTCGGTTTAGCCATTTTGGATTTGTGATTTTCGATTGTGGATTTTTGACCGGCAGCCCGCAATCAGAAATCCACAATCGAAAATTCGTCAGGGTCCTTGCACCACCTGGAGATAATTTTGCGCTCCCCAGCCGAAGCGCGTGTTGGTGGCCGGGTCCACCAGGTACCACCAAGTGATGCCGTCGGCGCTGGCGGGGCCGGCCTGGACTTGCAGCACCTCGCGTTCGATGGCAAGGTAGTTGACGGCGGCGGTCAGGCTCGGCTCGGCCCGCAGGTTGAGGAAGCCGATCGAGCCGGTGCCCGTGATCTGCACAAAGTCGCCGATCTTGATGTTGCCGGCGGAGGGCGGCGGCGGCAACGTGGCGGTCGGCTCAGGCGCAGCGGTCGCAGACGGCGCGACGACGGGAAGTGTGGATGCGCCGGCCGGCGCAGGCACAATCACCAATTGCACGGTAGCGGTGGGCCGGGGCTGGTCGGCCGTGCGGGTCGCCAACGCAATGCCGAGCAAAACCAGCGCTGCCAGCGCAAACCCGCTGGCCACCAGCATCAGCAGCCAGAGCGGGAGGTAAAGCGCAGATTCCGAGGGCGGCGTCTTCACGCTACGCCTCACACCGCGCCACCAGCACCGTGATGTCGTCGAAGGCAGGCGCGTCGCCGCGAAACTCGAACACATCGTTGAAGATGGCCGAGCACACGACCTTGACCGGCGCGGCGCGATGCACTTCCAGCAGCGCGCGCAGGCGTTCGACGCCATAGGCGACGTGGGCCGGATTGATGGCATCGGGCACGCCGTCGGAATACATCACCAGCAGGTCGCCGGGGCGTAACTGTGTCTCGCGTTCCTCCAATTTCAGATCAGGCAACATACCCAGGAAACGGCCGTCGGCGGTCAGCGTCTCGGGCGAGCCGCCGGCGGCGCGGTACAACAGCGGCTCGTCCTGCCCGGCGCGCACGTAGCGCAAATGGCCGGTGGTCGTGTTGAGCACACCGTAGAACACGGTGACAAACATGTCGTCGTTGCTGGAGACTTCCAACAGGCCCTCGTGAACGGCGATGGCGACCTCGGCAGGTGAACGGCTGCGGCGCGCGTGCGAGAGGAACAGGGTGCGCGTCACGGCCATGATCAAGGCGGCATGCACGCTCTTGTCGGAAACGTCAGCCATCAACAGTCCTACGTGCTCATCGTCCACGCGGATCACGTCGTACAGGTCGCCGCCGACGTGCCGCGCTGGGACGTTGCGCCCAAAGAACGAGTAACCGGGCACTTTGGGGAAGGTGGCCGGCAACAAGCTGCGCTGTACTTCGCCGGCGATCTCCAGCTCGTGCTCCAGTTTCTCCTTCTGCACCAGCTCCGCTTGGGCGATCTTCAGGTCTTCGTAGGCCCGGCGCAGCTCTTCGTTCTTGCGGGTCAGGTCGGCGATGGTGGCGCGGCCCGAGGCGCGCACGTTGGAGACGAAGCGGCGGATCATCGCCAGCGCCAACGACGGGTGTTGCACCAGTAGCTCCTGGAACGCCTCTTCCGAGACCTCGAGCACGGTGACTTTCGTCTGCGCCGTCACCGTGGCCGAGCGCGGCATCTTCTCGATTAGCGCCATCTCGCCGAAAAACTCGCCCGGCTGACGGGTGATGATGACTCGCTTGGTGCCGTCGCCTAGCCTTTGGCTGATCTCCGCCTGACCGTCAACCAGGATATAAAAGATGTGCTCGATCTCACCCTCGTGCACCAGCACATGCTGGGCGGGGTAGGTCTGGGCTACGGCGGCGTTCATGAGCGCGTGCACATCGTCTTCGGTCACGCCGGGGAATGCTTGACGCACGATGGCGGCCAATTGCGGCGTGGTGGTAGAAGTTGTGCGCATAGCTGGGCGTCGGTCAACGGCGTCGGGTGGGTTTGGCGGGCGCGGCCCCGGCCCTTTTTGCCGGCTGTTTTTGGGGCGAGGCCGCCGGCACGGGCGTCTTGCGGACAGCGGATTTCTTCTTCGTTGTGGCTGTGGAACGCGGCTTGCGCGCCGGCGGGGGGGGCGGCTCGGCCGCCGGCGCAGGTTCCGGGAAGCTCAGGGCCGGCAGCGGTTTGGGCTTGCGGTGGCCACGATCTTCCAGCCATTGCAGCAAGTCTTCCAGCGGCCAGGTGTTGAGGATGTGGTCGGCGGGGGCCCAGCCGCGCCGGGCCATGCCGACGCCGTAGTGGGCCAGGCCGAGTTCGTCGGGCCGGTGCGCGTCGGTGTTGATGGCGAGCAGGCAGCCGAGTTCGAGCGCGCGCTTGATGTAAATGTCCTCCAAGTCGAGGCGCTGCGGGTTGGCGTTGATCTCCAGCGCGACGCCGGCCTCTGCGGCTGCGCGCAGCACGGCCTCCATATCCAGGTCGGCACCCTCCCGGTCGGGAAGCAGCCGCCCGGTCGGATGGCCGATAATATCCACATTGCGGTTCTGGATGGCGCGGATGAGGCGGGCGGTGATCTTCTCCCGCTCCTGGCGCAAGGCGGTGTGCAGCGAGGCAACGACGATGTCGAGGTCTTCCAGCACGTTGTCGCCGTAGTCCAGCGAGCCGTCGGCCCTGATCTCCACCTCCGCGCCCCGTAACAGGCTGAAGCCGGTGCCCAGCTCGGCCTGTACGGCGTCAATCTCACGCCGTTGAGCGCGCAGGCGCTCGGGCGTCAAGCCGTTGGCGACGGCCAGGCTCTGCGAGTGGTCGGTGATGGCCAGGCAGCGCAGGCCCCGGTTGCGGGCGGCCAGCGCCATCTCACGCACGCTGACCTGCCCATCACTCCAGGTGCTGTGCGCGTGCAATTCGCTTTGCAGGTCGCGCAACTCTACCAGTCGGGGGAGCTGGCCCGCGCGCGCCGCCTGAATCTCGCCGCGGTCCTCGCGCATTTCCGGCGGGATGAGGGGCAGGCCCAGCGTGCGGTACACATCGGCTTCCGTCGCGCACAGGATTTCCTTGCCCGTCTTGACTTCGACGAAGGCGTTCTCGTTGAGTGACAGACCCTGATCGAGCGCCAGTTCGCGCAGCCGAACGTTGTGCTCTTTGCTGCCGGTGAAGTATTGCAGCAGGGTGCCGAAGCGTTCCGGCGGCAGCACGCGCAAATCGGCCTGCACCCCGAGGTCGAGCTCGACCGAGGTCTTGGTTGCGCCCTGCGCCAGCACACGCGCCACGAGAGGATGCGTGACGAAGGCGGCCATCACCGGACGCGCATCGTCGGCGGCCACGAGAAAATCCAGGTCACCGATGGTGGGGCGCATCCGGCGCAGGCTGCCGGCCACTTCGGCGGCTTTGACCGCCGGCAGCAGGCGCAGATAGCGCAGGATGTCTTGTGCCACCGGCCAGGCCTGGCCAAGCGGCATGCGTCCGATGGAGCGCCGGCGCGCCTCCAGCCCGGCCAGGATTCTGGCTTCGATCTTTTCACCCAGACCGGCCAGCTTGCGCAGTCGGCCGGCGCGGGCAGCGGCCTCCAGTTCCGGCAAGGTAGTGATGTTGAGCTTTTTCCAAATCTGGGCCACGCGCTTCGGGCCGAGGTCGGGCACGGCCAGCATCTCGGCCAGGCTAGGAGGCACTTCGCGGATCAGCTTCTCGTAGAACTCGAGCTTGCCGGAGCTGAGCAGTTCGTGAACCTTGTCGGCGATGGCCGGTCCGACGCCGGGAACTTCCCGCAATTTGCCCTCGCGCCACACGTCTTTGATCGAACGCCCGTAGTCGCGGAAGGTGTCCGCGGCGCGGCGGTAGGCCAGCACTTTGTAGATGACCTCGCCTTTGATCTCCAGCAGATCGGCGATGTTGGCGAAGAGTTGGGCGAGTTCTTTATTCGTCATTCCGAAAGCGTCACTCAGTGTCCGGCGAAGTTCTGCACCATCAACCACAACCGTCCGTTGTAGGCGAGGCCCACGCCCAGAAAGGCATAGTTGGGGTTGAGGATGTTGTTGCGGTGTGGGGCATCGGCCATGAACCAGTTCATTGCGACATCCACCGCGCCCGGCAGCGCCTGGCCGGAGCCATACCAGTTCTCGCCCAGGAAGCTGCTGGTAAAGCCGGCGGCGCGCATGGCCGGGCGGGCCAAGGAGGCGCCCGTCACCGGGTCGTAGTGGCCGGTATAGTTGCGGGCGACCATGTCGGCGGCGCGGGCGCGGGCTACGCTCATCAAAGTCGGGTCGGCGATCAACGGCGCCAGGCCTGCCGCCTGTCGCTGAGCATTCACCAGGTCCACCATGTAAAACTCGGCAGCCGCCACATCGGCGGCAGGCGGCGTATCCATGATGTTCGGCGGCGCAACCGGCGTCGGCGGGTGGGCAAGGCTGGCCGCGGCCCCGCCTGTTTGGAGGCTGGCCGGGGCAATGTTGGCTGCGGCTGCGGGCGGGGCAGTCGTCGGAAACACAGGGGTCATGGTCAGCATCGCCGATGGCACAAGTGTTTCGGCCGGCGTCGGCGACGCTGTCGGCGAGAGTGTCAGCAATACTGTCGGCGACGCTGTCGGCACCTGAGAGACGAGAGCCACGATGGGCGGCGGCAGGGTCGGTGCTGGCGTCAGCGGGTGAGGCGTGCAACCGGCCCCCAGACACGCGGCCAGCACTGCCAGCCCAATCCGCCATAACATGCGAGGGATTATACTGGAATTCAACCCAACTGCTCGTGCTATACTCGCAGGCAAAATTCGGTCAGGAGTCAAAAAGCGAAAGGATTGCGGCTGACGCTCGCGCCCTTCGCCTGCTTCGACGTTATGGTACGCTATTCTTCTCCGCCTGATCCCAAAGTTTATGCAGAACGCGTGTATGCCCTGGTTCGGCGCATCCCGCGCGGCCGGGTGGCGACCTACGGTCAGATCGCCGCATTGATCACGCCGCCGGCGGATGTTCCCGCAGATCAGTACCGTCGGGTCGGCGCGATCTGGGTGGGTGGCGCGATGGCGAAAGCGCCCGCTGATGTGCCCTGGCAGCGGGTGATCAACAGCCAGGGCAAGATCAGCCTGCGGCCCGGGGCGGGGCCAGCCGTTCAGCGCAGTCTGCTGGAACAGGAAGGCGTGACGTTCGACGATCAGGAACGTGTAGATTTGAAGCGATTCGGGTGGCAAGGAGAGGACAACGACTCCCGCCAGCCGGCGTTGTTCTGACAGCCCCTGGCTGATCGCGGTGAGCGTCCGCCGGCGGAACCAGATAGGCCCTGGTGCCACGCCTTCGCCAGGCCCCGGTTTAGAGATCGGATCCCAAGAAAGTTTGAGCCTGTCTCTCTGGCTCGCGGCGAACCGCGCGGACTATAATGAGCCGGCGGACTTTCGCGGCCCCGACAGGCGAGCCAGACTGTGACGATATTCGAAGCTGTCAGCAATCTGCACGCTCACACCCCCTACTCTGACGGCGAATGGTACCACGCACAAATTGCCGAAGCTGCTATTGCCGCCGGCCTCGACATGGTCTGCGTCACCGACCACAACGTGTGGGTGGACGGCCCGGCCCGTTACTATGAGAAGGGCTCCGGGCGCGTGCTCCTGCTGGTGGGCGAAGAGATCCACGACCAGGCCCGCCAGCCGCAGAAGAATCACCTCCTGGCCTATAACCATAACCGCGAACTGGCGCGGCTGGCCCCCGACCCGCAACGGCTCATAAACGGCGTGCGCGATTGCGGCGGCTTATCATTTCTGGCGCACCCTTTCGATCACTCCATTCACCTGTTCAACTACGAAGATATCTCCTGGGTCAATTGGGAAGTCAGCGATTACACCGGCCTGGAAATCTGGAACTACATGGCAGACTGGGCCAGCCTGCTCACCGACCGCGCCAGCGCCATCCGATACGCCCTCAACCCGGAGCTGGGCGTGACCGGGCCCAAGCCGCAGACGCTGGCGAAGTGGGATGAGCTGACCGCCGCCGGCCGGCGGGTGGTCGGCATCGGCAATGCAGATGCACATGGTACAACGATCAGTCGCTGGGGCTATACGCGAGTCATCTTTCCGTACGAGTTCTTGTTCCGGCAAGTCAACACCCACTTCCTGATGCGCGAGCCGCTGACCGGCGACTTTGCTCACGACCGCGACCTGTTGATGACTGCGCTGGCCCGCGGCAACGCCTTCATCGGCTATGACGGCCTGGCGCCGACGAAGGGCTTCCGCTTCAGCGCCAAGTCGGCGCACGGCGCGGCGCTGCCGGGCGACGAGATCGTCAACCGGGCCGGGCTGACGCTGGTCATCAGTGCGCCGCAGACCGCCACGCTGCGCCTGCTGCGCAACGGGCAGGAGGTGCTGCGCTGCCGCGCACAGAACATCACCCATGTGCTGGCCCAGGGCGAGGCCGGCGTCTTCCGCATCGAGGCTTACCTGGAGTTCAAGGGCCGCTCGCGCTACTGGATTCTGAGCAACCCAATCTACGTGAAAGCTTGAACGGAGACAAAGATGGAACTCATCATGCAGACCCTGGTTGTCCTGTTGCCTCGCGTGCCCTTGTATCTCATCTGGATCGTGGGCATCGTGCTGGCGGTGATCTATCGCCGGCGCGATCGGCGCGTGACGCTTTTGACCGCTGTCGCGTTGACCCTGTTTCTCGCTATTGATCTCTGCAACTTGGTCGTAACCAGCACGGCGCCCAGCCTGCTGCAAAATCCGGACCTGTCCTTCCGAGACGTCTCGCTGGTGCTGGGCATCACCAACCTCGCTAGCGTCCTGATTGGCGCGGGCGCTTGGATCATAATCCTGGTGGCAATTTTCTCGGGGCGGGATTAGACTGCGCCCGGGTGCACAAGTTTCATCTCAAAGCGCCATCAAGATGCGCCGCCCAACTTGTGCGTCACTGATTTTCCGAGAGCGCCTCGTCCAGCATTTCCACAAAGAAATCTGCGTTGGCTTTGGAGAACACCAGCGGCGGCTTGAGCTTAAGGATGTTGTAGTGGTCGCCAGTCGGATAGACCAGCAGGCCGCGCTCCTTCAACCGCTCGCAGATCAGCATGGCCGTCTCGGCGGCCGGCTCGTTCGTCGCCCGGTCACGCACCAGCTCCACGCCTAAGTACAACCCCAGGCCATACACCGCGCCGATGAGCGCATGCTGGTCCATCAACTGCGTCAACGCGCCTTTGAGGTAGCGCCCGACCTCCAGCGCGTTGGCCTGTAGCCCTTCGCGCTCCATCACCTCCAGCACCGCCAGCCCTACCTCGCACGAGACCGGATTGCCGCCGAAGGTGTTGAAGTACGTCGTCTGCCGGCGGAAGGCCTCGGCGATGGCCGGCGTGGTGACGACGGCGGAGAGCGGATGCCCGTTGCCCATCGGCTTGCCCAGCGTCACGATATCGGGGATCACGCCCTGGGTCTGGAAGGCCCAGAAGTGCGTGCCTACCCGCCCGAAGCCCACCTGCACCTCGTCCGAGACGCACACGCCGCCGGCGGCGCGCACGATCTCGTACGCAGCGGGCAGATAACCCGCCGGCAAATCAATGCCGCCCGACGAACCGAGCAAAGCTTCGGTGAAGAAAGCGGCGGGTCGTCGGCCCTTCGCCCGGATTCGGTCAACGCACTCGCGCACCGACTGCGCATACCTGGCGCCGGCCTGCGGGTCGTCGAAGCGATACCGGCCTCGGAACAGGTTAGGCTGTTCGGCGAGATGGATGAACTCCCGCGCCGTCTTGCCCTCGGCGGGGTTGTCGAGCAGCGAGGTGCTGATCTCGTACGTCGCTGTGGTGTTGCCGTGATACTCGCCGTCAATCACGATCACGTCCTGCTGGCCGGTGTAAGTGCGCGCCAGCCGCAGCGCCAGGTCGTTGGCCTCGCTGCCGGAACAGACGAAGAAGATCACCCGTAGCGGATCGGGCAAAAGCGCCAGCAGCCGCTCCGAGTAATTCATCATGCTGTCGTACAGGAAACGCGAGTTGGTGTTGAGACGCTGCATCTGCCGGCAGGCGGCGGCGACGACGTGCGGGTGGTTGTGCCCGACGTGGGCGACGTTGTTGAGACAGTCGAGATAGGCGCGTCCGTCCGCATCTATCAGGTACTGTCGCCAGCCGCGCACGATCTGCACTGGCGCACGTTCGTAGTAAAACTCCTGTGACCGCGGAATGGTGCGAAAGCGGCGTTCAGCGACCTGGATGGCGGGCACATGCGGCGCGGGCTGCAGCTCCGCAAGGCCCAGGATGAGGTTGGGGTCGGGGCAGACGCTTTGCCAGACTTCGCGCTCGCTGGGCGTCACCAGCGCGGGCAGGTTCGGGAGGTCGTCACAGGCGATTTGAAAATGCAGGTGGGCGGGCAGGGGTGAGGTGGGCGTCTCTCCTATGGCGCCGACCGTTTGTCCGCACTGAACGCGTTGTCCCACGCCCAAGCCGGGCGCAGGGATGATGGAGGTATAGTGCGTGAGAAATCCATCATGCTGAAGCGTGAGGGCTTGAAGCGTCAGGCGAGCCACGGCGCCATCCAGCGGCGCACGCACGGGCGTGCCGGGCGGCGCGAACACATCTACGCCCAGATGCACGGTGTGCGGTTCGTCGGCGGAGTCCGTCTGCGTGTACATCAGCCGCGCTTCGCCATACCGTCCAAGGCCGAAGCCGTTGCGCAATTGCGCGGCTACCGCCTCACGCGCCCGGCCCGCCTCCCCCCAGTTGCCCTCGCGCCACAAGTCGCTTGCCGGGCTGAGGTCGAGGATGGGCAGTGGCTCGCGGATGTCCAGCACTCTCGCGAACGTGCTGCACCGCTCACGCAACCACCGACGCACGGCGGTTGCACGCGGATGCGGCTCCAATCCACACGCGCTGCGGAAGACGGCGTGGGCGTACTCCGGAGGGATGTTCAGCAGTGT
This sequence comes from Anaerolineae bacterium, assembly GCA_037442085.1. Taxonomy (GTDB): domain Bacteria; phylum Chloroflexota; class Anaerolineae; order Anaerolineales; family UBA6663; genus JANWXR01. The sequence goes on along the minus strand of JBBIQY010000015.1, from coordinate 40,744 downwards.
GCGCAGCAGGCGCGTGTCCGTCTCGAACACCTCGCGCACGTAGGCGTTGTCCGGCTCCAGGCTCAGTTGCTGACACTCGCTGGTGACGGTGACGCACAGGCGGATGCAGACGAAGTGGAAGAGGGCAGCCAGCTCATCTTCCGCAAGCGGGTCGAGCGCGTGATAAGCGCGCACGGCCTCCGCCGCCGCCGCCAACGGACGTGGGCTGCGCGGCAGCACGGCCTCGGCCAGGACGACGGCCAACTCACCCAGTGTGTACGAGTGGGTCATATCGCCGAAATCCACCACACCACTGACGCGCCAGCGCCCGAGGCGGTCGCGTTCGGCCAGGACGTTGTAGCCGGTGAGGTCGCCGTGCAGGATGCTGCGGCGCAGGCGGGGTAGGAGCGGCCCGGCCTCGGTCTCGAAGCGGCGCAGCAGGCGCTCCACATCGGCGCGCAGGCCCGGTTCGGCGACGAAGGGCAGGAAGTCGCGCACGACCTGGGTCGCATACTGAAAATCCCACTGAAGCACACGCGTCGCGCCCGGATGCGTAAAGTCTGCCAGGTGGCGCGAGAGTGTGCCGGCGGTGCGCCCAAGGTCGCGGGCCAGCTCGTGGGAGATGGCGCCGACGCGGGCCAGGATCTGGCCGGGCAGGAAGGTGAACAGGCGCGTGTGGTAGGTGCGCCCGGCGCGCGGCACGGCGGGCATGATTACGCCGTTCAGACTTGGCACAAGCCGCGCGATGGGGAAAGCCGGGTCTTTGGCAAGCAGATGCGCCAGCGCTGCGTTTTGCATCTCCAGCGCGCTGACCGGCCAGCCGGGGTTATCCACGCGAAAGACGAAACTGCGTCCGGCGTCGTCCGTGACTTTGAAGTTCTGATCCTGAAAGCTGCTCAGCTCACTGACGGCGACGAGCGTGAGGCCGTAGACTTCACGTGCCAGCGCACGCACCTCAGCTTCGGTGAAAGTGGGGCGAGTGAGTTCCTGGGAGGCGAACATGGGAACGGCGGTTGAACCACTGAAGCACTGAGGCCACTGGCCGAGACGCTGAAGCTGTCGGGCCTTGGATTCAGTGCCTTATCCCCCTCAATGCTTCAGTACTTCCCCGTCCAGCTTCAGGCTGATCATCTGGCTGGCGGAGTCGGCGCCCATGGTGATGCCGTAGACCGTCTCGGCCACCTGCACGGTGTTGCGGTTGTGGGTGACGATGATGAACTGCGTCGTCTGCGAGAGCTCGCTGAGCATGTCGCGGTAGCGGCCGACGTTGGCCTCGTCGAGCATCGCGTCCACCTCGTCCAGCACGACGAACGGCGTCGGGTTCACCTTGAGGAGCGCGAAGACCAGGGCGCAGGCCGTCAGGCTGCGCTCGCCGCCGGAGAGCATCGCGAGGCTCTGCGTCTTCTTGCCCGGCAGCTTGCACTGGATGTCCACGCCGCTGGTCGCCACATGCTCGGGATCGGTGAGGACGAGCCTGCCGGAGCCGCCGCCGAACAGGCGCGTGAAGATCTCGCGGAATTCGGCGTTGACGGCGTCGAACGTCTTGCGGAACTCGCGCTCCATCAGCACGTCCATCTCCGCGATCACTTCCTGCAACTGCGTCCTGGCCGCCTCGAGATCGGCCACTTGCTGAGTCAGGAAGTCGTAGCGCTCGCGCACCTCGTGGAACTCACGCTCGGCCTCAGGGTTGATGGCGCCCATCCGGCGTAACTGCCCGCGCTTGCGGTTGAGTTGTTCCTCCAGGCCCTCCGGCAGGACGGTCACGCGCTCCAGCTTCTCGACGATGTCGGCGAACGGCAGCGGCTGCGGGCCGGTCACGCTCTCGGTGTACTCGAACTCGACCAGCCCGAAGTCTTCGTCAATGCGACGGCGCAGGCCTTCCAGCTCCTCGTTTTTGCGTGTGGCTTCCAGTTGTACCTGCGCGTGCCGGCGCTCCACGGCATGCAGCACGGCGCGCGCCTCGGCGTCGCCGCCTTCGATCTTCGCCTGCTCGGCCTCCAGTTCGGCCAGTTGTGTCAGCGCCGGCTGCAGCGCCGCGTAGATGTCCTGCAACTCGGCCTGCCGGGTTAGGCTGCGGGCGCGCGTCTCCGCCAGGGACTCCGCGACCTGCTGCGACTCGGCCTCGAGCCGGGCGATCTTGTGGCGCGCTTCCGCCAGGCGCGCCTCGGCGGCGGCTTGGGCGCGCGCGGCCTCAGCGGCGCGCGCCTGCGCCTCCTGTACCGTGCGTGTCGCCACGTCTGCCAGCGTTTGCCAGTGGGCCAGCTGAGCGGTGAGTTCCTCGGACGTGAACGTCGAGAGCGATTCGGCTGTGGCGTGCAATTCGGCCTCAGCGACAGATTTGGCCTCGGCCAGCTCGGTCAGGCGGCGCTGGATGGCGCCGGCCTCGGCGTGCACCTGTTCCGCTTCCTTCTCCAGTGCGTGCAACTGCTCACGCCGGATCTGCAGTTCATGCGCCGCGCGCTCGGCTTCCAGCGCCACCGAGTCGCGGGCGATAGTGGCGCGGCGCTCGGCATCCTGCGAGTCGCGCAGCGCGACCTGTTGCTGGATCAGGGTTTCGAGCGCGGCGTCCACCATCTGCGCGGCTTCGGCCTGGGCCTGTTCGAATTCCGCGATGCGCACGCTGGCGGCTGCAATTTCGGCGGAGAGATCGCGGCGCTCACGCACCCGCTGAAGCAGGTCGGGCGCAGCTTCCCCGCCGCCGTACACCACTCCCGCAGCGGTGAAGACTTCGCCCTTGAGGGTCACCGCAGCTGCGCCGTGCGGGAGAGAGGGCAGCAGGCGGCGGGCGGTGGCGCGGTCGGTCACGACGAGGATGTTGCCGAGCAAAAGATCGGTAAGCGGGCGGAGGGCGGCGTCCACCTCCAGCAGTTGGGCGGCGTTCCCCAGGCAATCGGCATCATCGGGCACGGCGAGGGGCGGCACGGCGCGGGCCGGTTCGATGGGCAGGAGGGCAGCGCGCCCGCCGGCCTCGCCCAGCGCCTCCAGTGCGGATTCGACCTCTTCGAGGTTGTTGAGGACCACGCCCTCCAGGTGCAGGCCAAGCCCGGCGCTAATCGCTTTCTCCAGGTGAGCGGGGACGTTGAGCATCTCCGCCAGCAGGCCGCGCATCGGGAACTGGCGGCCCAGCAGCGTGCGCGCGCCGGAGCGCACGCCGACCAGTTCGGCGCGGGCCTGCTCCAGCACTTCGTGCCGGGCGCGCAACCCTTCGGCCAGGGCGCGCGCCGCGGCCGTGCGCTCGATGGCGGCGGCGCGCTTCGACTCCGAGTCACGCACCCGATCGTTCTGCTCGGAAAGGCGGCGTTCGGCCTCGGCCCGGCGACGCTGCTGCTCGTTGAGCTGCAGGCCGGCTTCGGCCACTTTGCGACGCGCGTTGGCCTCCACGCGGGCCAGTTCGGCCAGCGTGTGGTGCAGGCTTGCGATCTGTTCGTTCAGCCGTTGACGGCTTTCCAGCAGTTGCGTATGGCGGGCGTTGCCGGTGATGATTTCCGAGTCGATCTGAGCCGCACGCTGGCGCAGCTCGGACTCGCGCTGGCGCAGCGCGCCCCGCTCCGACTCGCGGTCGGCGAGGGCGGCCTGAGCGGCGGCGGCGTGCGCGCGGGCGTCTTCGGCTTCGGCGGCCAGCCGCGCCGATTCGGCCAGGGCGGCCTCGGCGCGCGCGGCCTGTTCGGCCAGCTGCGCTTCCAGCGCGGGCAGCTCGGCTATCACGCTCTCACGCTGAGCGGCCAGGGAGCGCAGACGTTCGTCGGCTACCGCAAGCGCGCGCGTCAAAGTCTCCGCTTCTTCTCGCCGCGCCTCGGCCTGCGACCGGCGCTCGTTGATCTGCGCGCGCAGCGCGGCGATGCGCGCCCGCAGGGCGGTCATCTCCCGGTCATACGTCTCCTGATTGGCCTGCAGGCCGAACAACTCGATCGCCGCGTTTTCCGCCTCGCGCCGGGCGGCTTCCAGCTCGGCGCTGACGCGATGCCAGTGATAGCCGTACCATTGCTTGAGCACGGCTTTCAGGTCTTCCTTGATGAGGTTGTAATCGCGGGCGCGCGCCGCCTGCCGTTCCAGTGAGCGCAGGCGGGGCTTGATCTCGGCCAGGATGTCGCGCACGCGGTCGAGGTTGCGCTGGGTGGCCTCCAGCTTCTTGAGCGCGTCCTCGCGCTTGTGGCGATACAGGCCGATGCCGGCCGCTTCCTCGAACAGGGCGCGCCGCTCCTCAGCCTTGAGCGAGAGGGCCGTGTCAATTAGCCCCTGGCCGATGATGGTGTAAGTCCGTTCGGCCAGGCCGCACGTGGCAAGCAGCTCGTGGATATCGCGCAGGCGGACGCGCTGGCCGTTGAGCAGGTACTCGTTTTCGCCGTCGCGATACGCCCGCCGGCTGATGGCCACCTCGGCGAAGTCAATCGGCAACCAGCCGTCGGCGTTGTCGAAGGTGAGAGTCACCTGGGCCATGCCGGCTCGCGGGCGCAAGTCGCTGCCGGCAAAGATCATATCCTCGGTCTTCTTGCCGCGCAGCAGGCTGTAGCTCTGCTCGCCCAGCACCCAGCGGATGCCGTCCACCACATTGCTTTTGCCTGAGCCGTTCGGCCCAACGATGGCGGACACGCCGGCGCCGAACACGAAATCGGTTTTGCTGGCGAACGATTTATAGCCTTGGACTTCCAGGTGTTTAAGACGGAGGGGCATCGAAGCGCTGAGTAACCCTAGAGCTTATCTCCAAACTTCGCCTTGGCGGTCTGATCTGGGTCTGGCGAAGGCAATGCCTTCGCCAGACCCCTGATTTAGAGATAGGCTCTTAGAGAGAAGATTGCCGATTGACAGCGCCGAAGTATAGCGGGGAGGCGAGGGAGAGGCAAGCAGGTCCTCCGGCCCCACTTTCGATGAAGCACAGCAAACAAATAGGCGAAAGGCCGAAGACCTTCCGCCCAAAAAGCAACTCGTTGACGGCCTCAGCGCCCACCGGTCACCTGTCGCAGCCGGTCGCAGGCGGGGCAGCTGCCATCCGGGCGCACGATGGCGTAGCCGCCCATCGGGTCGTCATCATAGCGGCGAAAGTCCACGTTCCACACGATCATCAGTCGCACCAGGCCGCTGTTCTTGGCCAGGTTGGCGGCTTCGCCCAGCCATTGCGCCTGCTGCGCCACGGTGGTGTTCGCGCCCCAGGCAAAGAAGGGCGGCAGCGGGCCGTAGCCTTCCGGCGAGAGATAGCCGAGCTCGGTAAAGCACAACTTGCGCGCGCCGCCGAAGGCGTTGTAGTACACGCTCACCATCGTCTGGTAGTAGCGCGTGTAGAAGTCATCGCGCGGGTCGCCCCGGGTCTGCGTCGGGCTGACGATGCCTTCGTTGTAGTGAATGCCGATGCAATCCATGTAGTTGGCCGCGCCCGCCGCCGCCAGGCCGCGCATGTAGCGGTCATCGTTCCACACCCGGTCGAGGCCGAAGGCGCCTTCCGCGCCGGTAGGGGCCGGCGCGCCGGAGATGACCAGGGTGCTCCGGTTGCGCGCCTTGATGGCCGTGTAGGCGCGCCGCAGCAGCTCGGCATAGGAGGCCGGGTTGATCTGCCCGGTCGGCCACTCGCGGTCAATGTTCATCTCGTTCCACACTTCAATGCCGTCCGCCCCGAGCGCAGCCACTTCGCCGACATAGGCAGCATAGCTGTCGTAGTTGGCGCCGCCGGCGATGTCGCCGGGGTTGCCAACGATGCCGAGCAGGATCTTGAACCCCTTCGACCGGGCCTCATTGATGAGGTCCCGCGCGCCGTCGGTGGACATGCCCGGTGTCCAACGGATTTGTTTCTTCACCCAGCTCATGCCCGCGAACCTCATCTTATCGGGGAAGGCGAAGTTATCCACATGGCCGCCTAACTCGAAGCTGCCGCCGCCCGAAGGGGGAGGCGGCGGTGGCGCGGTCGGGCCGGGAGGCGGTGTGGCCGTTGGCGCCGGCTGCACGCCGCCAGTGCCAGGGATGGTGAGGCTCTGGCCGACAAAGATGCGGTTGGGGTTGATGATGCCGTTGGCCGACATGATAGCCTGTATGCTTACACCAAAACGGGCAGCGATACGGGCGAGGGTGTCGCCGCGCTGGACGACATAGACCTGGCCACCGCCCGCCGGGGGCGGTGTGGTCGTGCTGCGCGGCTGCGTGACGGGCGGCGGGGTGGGCTGGCTCCCACCGCCGCCGGGGATGACAATCTGCTGACCGACCGAGATGCGGTTGGGGTTGATGCCCGGGTTGGCGTTGATGATGGCCTGCACGCTCACGCCGAAGCGGGTCGCAATGCGCGCCAGCCAATCGCCGGGCTGCACGGTGTAGATCGTGTTCGCGCCAGCGGGCGGGCCGGCGGGCGGCTGGGTGGGCGGCGCACCATCGCCGGTGGGGATGGTCAGCCGTTGGCCGACGAAAATCAGGTTGGGATTGCTGAGGCCGTTGGCGGACATGATGGCGGCAACGCTGACGCCGAAGCGCGTCGCGATCCGTCCCAACGTGTCGCCGGGCTGCACGGTATAGATCGTGTTAGCGAAGGCTGGCCGGACCGTGGTCAATACCAGGACGACGACCACAAAGGCCATGACGAGTTTTTTCATATTGCTTCTCCTTTGTTGCCACACGCAGGTGGGTCAGCAGCTCAGACTATAGCATCGCCCGCATCCGGCTACAAGTTGGCAAGACCATGCACAACTCGTGCCGCTTTGCAATCGGCGGCCTCTAGACGTCGCCGCTGAAGACAAAGTTCCCGCTCCCCCGCCGCTGAGCGGCGCGCTCGGCACAGGTCTCCCCGCAAAGGAAGGCCTCCGGCCTCAGCCACTGCCCCATCCGATGACGCTTCTCCATTGAAGACCTCTTCGCTCTGTGGTACTCTTTCAACACCGGCCTGCCTTCTCGTGACACTCGTTACCAGAATGACCGACTCGCTTCCCGCTGAACCGCAAATCTACTCGAGCATCATCGAGACCATCGGCCACACGCCACTGGTGCGCCTCAACTCCGTCACGCGCGGACTGCGCTGCACGCTCGTCGCCAAGGTCGAGTTTTTCAACCCGGGCGGCTCGGTCAAAGATCGCATTGGGCTGAACATCATCGAGGCCGCGGAGCGGGAGGGCCGGCTCAAGCCCGGCGGCACGATCGTCGAAGCCACCTCCGGCAACACCGGCGTCGGCCTGGCCATCGTTTGCGCCATCAAGGGCTACAAATCGGTCTTCGTCATGCCGGACAAGATGAGCCAGGAGAAGATCCGCCTGCTGCGCGCCTTCGGCTCCAAGGTCATCATCACCCCTACCGCCGTCGCCGCCGACGACCCGCGCAGTTACACCGAGGTAGCCAAGCGCCTCGTCGCCGAGACGCCCAACGCCATCCTGGCCAACCAGTACCACAACCCCGAGAACCCGCGCAGCCACTATCTCACCACCGGCCCCGAGATCTGGCAGCAAACGGCGGGCCGGGTTACGGATGTGATTATCGGCATGGGCACAGGCGGCACCATTACCGGCGCAGGCAAATACCTGAAGGAGAAGAACCCGAAAATCCGCATCGTCGGCGTGGACCCTTACGGCTCGATTTTGTACGAAACCCACAAGCTGGGCCGGTTGCCCGACAATCCACAGTCGCGCACCTACAAGATGGAGGGCATCGGCGAGGACTTTCTCCCGCAGGCGCTCGATCTGTCGGTGGTGGATGAAGTGCTTCAGGTGGGAGACAAGGAGACTTTCCTGATGACGCGCCGGCTGGTGCGCGAGGAGGGCATCTTCGCCGGCGGCTCGTGCGGCGCAGCCGTGGCGGCGGCGTTACGCTACTGTCGCAACCTGGGGCCGGAGCGGCTGGTCGTCGTTATCCTGCCGGACTCCGGCTCGCGCTACCTGAGCAAGATCTTCGACGATGACTGGATGCGCGAGAACGGCTTCCTCGAATCGGCCTGGACGGCAGCCACCGCCGCCGACGTGCTGGCGACGAAGAAGATTCGCGAAGTCATCACCGCCCTGCCCACCGATCCGGTCAACGGCGTCGTCGCGCGGATGAAACAGCACGACATCTCGCAAATCCCGGTCGTCTCTGCCACTGGCGAACTGCTCGGCATGGCGACCGAGGTGGACTTGCTCAACCACATCGTGCTGGAAGCCCACCACCACTTGCCCAACGAACCGATCGCAGACCTGATGCGGACGGATGTGGCGACCTGCGGACCGGACGCGCCGCTCGAAAGCCTGATGAGCGTGTTCGTCAACCGCAACGCGGCCGTGGTGTTGGAGAACGGGCGCGTGACCGGCATCCTGACGAAGATTGACATCCTCGATTATCTGGCAAGTCACTGAGCAGATACGTCGCAATCCGTCCACCATGAACACCCCCCTCCCCGACGCCCCCGACCTGCGCATTGTCGCGCTCGACTCCCTCATGGAGCATGAGTACCACGACCTACAGCGCACCACGCCGTTGCTCTCCCGTCTGGAGGCCGACGGCATCCTGAAGAACCCTCCGATGGTTACGGCGCTGGACGCGCAGGACGCGCGCTTCGTCGTGCTCGACGGCGCCAACCGCTGCTCGGCGCTCAGCCAGCTGGGCTATCGGCACATCCTGGTGCAGGTGGTCGCCTATCACCCGCCCCAGACCATCTTGAGTATGTGGCACCATGCCGTCACCGGCCTGCCGGCGGATGAGTTCCGCCGCCGGGTGCTGGCTGTCAATGGCCTGGACATCCATCCCACCGATTTGCTCAGCGCCCGTGCCGACCTGGCCCGCCGGGAGTTAATCGCCTACCTCCTCCTGGAGGATGAAATCTTGTCCGTGCGCGCCGTTGAACGCGGCCTGCATGCGCAGAACCGCCTGCTGAACGCGCTGGTGGACAGCTACAAGTCTCACAGCCAGTTGTATCGCACCATCTCCGAAAACTTCGCCGAGACGCGCGCTCTATACCCCGATCTGGCGGCGCTGGTGGTCTTTCCAAACTACGAGCCGGCGGAGGTTTTGGCGCTGGCGCGCGACGGCGAGCTGCTGCCGCCCGGCCTGACGCGCCACCTGTTCCAGGGCCGCGTGCTGCGCGTCAATTACCCGCTCAGCGAACTGCGCTCCGGCGAGACGCTGGAATCCAAGAACGCCCACCTGCAGGACTGGCTGAAACAAAAGCTCGCGCACCGAGAGGTCCGCTTCTATGGCGAGTCCACGTATTTATTCGACGAGTGATGGCGCCGAAGAAGATCTATCTGGATGACATCCCGCTCAGCGAGGCCTGGGCGCGGCTGAGCGCCGCGCTGGAGGCCGTCGGGCGCTGGGGGCCGCTGGACGCTGAAACCGTGACGCTCGACCGTGCGCTGGGCCGGGTGACCGCCGAGCCGGTCTTCGCCCGCCTCTCTGCCCCGCATTACCACGCCGCCGCCATGGATGGTTACGCCGTGCGCGCCGCCGATACGGCCGCCGCCAGCGATAACACGCCCATCCACCTGGCGCTGGACGCCAACGGCCCGGCCTGCTACCTAGACACCGGCGATCCGATGCCGCCCTGGGCGGACGCCGTGGTGCCGATCGAGAATGTGCAGGTGCTCGACGGCAGCCCGCAGCCGGCGGACGGCGGGCGGCGAGCGGCGGTCATCGAGCTGCGCGCCTCCATCGCCCCGCGCCAGCACGTCCGGCTCATGGGCGAGGACATGGTCGCCACCGAACTGGTGATACCGGCTCATCACACGCTGCGACCGGTTGATATCGGCGCGCTGGCGGGCTGCGGGCACAGCGAGGTCAAGGTCTACCGCAGGCCGCGCGTAGCCGTCATCCCTACCGGCACGGAGCTGGTCGCGGTCGGCACACCCGTCAAGCCCGGTGACATCATCGAGTACAACTCGCTGGTGCTGGCTGCGCAAGTGGAGCAGTGGGGCGGCCTCGCCACGCGCTATCCCATTCAGCCCGATGACTTTGAACGAATCAAGGCGACCGTCGCCGAGGCCGCCGCCACGCACGACCTCGTCCTGCTCAACGCCGGCTCGTCCGCCGGCTCCGAAGATTTTTCTGCGCAGGTGGTTGAGGCCCTCGGCCAGCTGCTCGTCCACGGCATCGCCGTCAGGCCGGGACATCCGGTGATCCTGGGCCTGATTGACCGCCGACCGCCGCCGGCAGACTGCCGAGCCGCCGTCCCTATCATCGGCGTCCCCGGCTACCCGGTCAGCGCGGCCCTCACGGGCGAGATATTCGTCGAGCCGCTGCTGGCGAAGTGGCGCGGGCAAACGCCGCCGCAGCCCCCGACCCTCCAAGCTGTCCTGACGCGCAAAGTGCTCTCGCCGATGGGCGACGACGAATACCTGCGCGTGACGGTGGGGCAGGTGGGCGGGCGCGTCGTGGCGACGCCGCTGGCGCGCGGGGCAGGCGTCATCACCTCGCTGGTGCGCGCAGACGGCATCGTCAAAATCCCACGCTTAAGCGAGGGGGTGAACGCCGGCGAGACCGTCACGGTGCAGCTTTACCGCGCGCCGGAGACAATCGCGCGCACCATTGTCCACATCGGCTCGCACGATTTGACGCTCGACCTACTGGCGCAATTCCTGGCCGAGCAGGGCAGCGGCTTATCGTCGGCGAACGTGGGGAGCCAGGGCGGGCTGGTGGCCTTACGGCGCGGCGAAGCGCACCTGGCCGGCAGCCACTTACTGGACCCGGAGACCGGCGAGTACAACGTCAGCTATGTGCGGCGCTACCTGCCGGAGACACCCGTCGTGCTCGTGACACTGGTGGGCCGCGAGCAGGGCCTGATCTTGCCGCGCGGCAACCCAAAGGGCATCCACACCCTGGCCGACCTGTACCGCGACGACGTGCGTTTCGTCAACCGGCAGCGGGGCGCGGGCACGCGCGTCCTGTTAGATTTCGAGTTGAGCAAGCTGGCGTTCAAGACCAAAGGCATTCGCGGCTACGACTTCGAGGAATACACGCACCTGGCAGTGGCCGCCGCCGTGGCCTCCGGCGTGGCGGATTGTGGGCTGGGCATCGCCGCCGCCGCCCGCGCCCTCGACCTGGGATTCGAGCCGCTGTTCAAAGAACGCTACGACCTCGTCATCCCGCGCGAGCACTACGAAAGCGCACTCCTCCGTCCTCTGCTCGACCTGTTACACGACGACCGCTTCCGCGCCGAAGTCGCGAAGCTGCCCGGCTACGATGTGCGGCACATGGGGGAGGTGGTACAGAGCGTGCAGCCCACAGGAGACGAAAAGTTGGCACATTCTCACTAACCCCAACCATCTGCGCGGCATGGCTCTTGCTATTATCGGTACAGCTCCACAACCAAAAGCCGACAAAAGCCGAGGGCGCCATGCTCCACCCAAACTTCCTCGCTCGCCTCACCAAACTCAATCCGGCGCGTATGCGGCCGTTGCGCCTCCAAGCTCGCCCCAAACTGCCGCCCCGCTACTGCTTCAGCGATGCCGGTCACCTGCTCCGCTCGACGGACGGCGGCCGCACCTGGCGTGAGGCCGCGCGGCTGGAGCCGGGCTATCACTCCCTGAGCCTCTGGCGCGCCGGCGACGAGACCTACCTGCGGTTGGAGTATGCCGACCACCCCATCGAGACGCACACGCCAGACGGGGAGGAGTAACCGCTCATCGCCCAATGCAGACGCGCCCTACGAGTTCGAGCCAGCCCGCCTCCCCCGGCGGGCTTTTGCTTTGGGCTACAATGCGCACCATGTCCCTCCAACGCGCCCTGCCCGTCGTCGTCTCCATCCTCATCATCCTCGCCGTCGCCCTGCTGCGTGACCGCTCGCGCACCTTGGCCGCTATCCTGGCCGTCATGCCCATCAACATCCCGCTGGCGCTATGGGTGATTGCGAGCGGCTCGGACGGCGACCCCAAGCTGCTGAGCGACGCCATCCGCTCGATGTTCATCGGCCTGCTGCCGGGGCTAGTGTGGTTGGGCGTGGTGTTGTGGGCGGTGCGCGCCGGCTGGCCCATCCTGCCGGCCATCGGCGCGGGCTACGCGGTATGGCTGATTTTCATCGCCGCGCTGTTTGCGCTGGGCGTGTTATCGCTGCCGGGAAGATAGTCATCGGTCATTACCGATGACTTGCCTGAGCCAGGCGATGGCCGGCCCGACGATGCGCGGGTCTTTGGGTTGAGCCACTTCGTGGTCCGCGCCGACGACGGGCTGCACGGTCAGAGGCGAGCGCACCCGGCGCGCAATCTCGTAGCTGGCGGTGAAGTCACAGATGTGGTCGCGCGTGCCGTGCACAACCAGCACCGGGCACTTGATCTGCTGCGGCACGTCATAGAGCGTGAACAGCTTAGCTTTCTCGACCGTCTCCTCGAAGGTCTGAGCGCCCACCACCCAGGCAAAACTCCGGCGGATGCCGGGCACGGCCTTGGCAATGCCGCTGCCGATGTCGAACGGCGAGGCGAAGGCCAGACAGGCCTTGACATGCGGGCTGGCTGCCGCCGTGCGCAGGGCGAAGAATGCGCCTAGGCTGCCACCCGCCACGGCCAGCCGGTCGGCGTCCACCTCCGGCCGGGCAGCCAGCGCCTCCAGTGCGGCTACGGCCACCTGTTCGTCGTCCGGGCGGAGGCGGGGCCCGTCAAAGTTCTCGCCATGGGCGGGCATGTCTACACACAACGTCGCAAAGCCGGCCTCCCGGAAGGGCGCGACCGTCACATCGTAATCATCCTTGTCGCCGGAGAGAGGATGGATGATGACCAGCGCCGGGACGCGTCCCGGCGCGTCGTTCGGCAGATGCAGGAGGCCGGGTGTGACGCCGCGCGCATGCGCGATCTCCATTCGCTCCACCCGGTCATGGTTGAGCTCGCGCAGTTGCTGATACAGCCGGCGCTGCACGGGCAGGATGCGGCGGCGCTCCGGCAACGGGACATAGATGTAATAGCCGTCGCCGCTGTAAGCGAGGCTGAGCATGGTGAGCGCCGTGCGGATGGCAGCGTCGGCGGCAACCCGATCCCCGCGCGCCAGCGCCGCGTCTATGGCTTTCAGGTGCGGCGCGGCCAGGTCTTCCCAGACGCTGCGCCACAGCTTCAATGAGCGCAGCCGCCGCGATACGATCTCCGTCAGGCCGGGGTCCAGGCCGAGGTTGGCGAGGATAGATTTGGTCTGCGGTGTGTTGAGGAAGAGGCCGCCCAGGCCCAGGCGCACGCCCAACTCAGCGATGGGCGGCGGCGGCCCGGCCACCATTGCGCCGACCTGGGTGGTCACCGGCCCCTTGATGCGGAGAGACTTGACGTAGCCGGGAAAAGAGGTGGTGTTGAGCATTTCCGATTTGGATTTCGGAGAATCCCGTTTCAATCTGCAAACTGTAATCTACAATCGCAGGCTCCAATTCACCAATCCCCAATCAGTCCAATGACTTTCCTGCTAGGTTAGCGGGATGGGCGTAATCACCAGCACAAACAGGACAAGCGCGGAAAGCGCCAGCAGTCGCCGCGCCGGGTCGAGCTCGGTGATCTGATCCAGCGGCTCGGCGTGGGCGCGCCCGAGAAAGTAGATCAACGCCGCCCATAGCCACCAGCCGCTCCAGAAAAAGCCTAGGCCGACCAGCACAACGATGATGACCGGAATCAACAGCTGCGCGCGCCGCCCGATCAGCACGTACAGGGCGTGCCCGCCGTCGAGCTGGCCGGCCGGGATGAGGTTGAGGCCGGTCACCAGCAGGCCCGCCCAACCGGCCCAGGCCACCCGGTTCAGAAACACATCCGTGCCGCCGGCGCCGTTGAAGACGCCCAGCGTGTAGAAACGCAGCATGAACAACCAATAGGGCAGCCCATCCGTGACGGCGGGCGCCGGCAGCAGTTGGCCATGCACCAGATATTTCAGAAACACATACAGGATCGAGTTTCCCTCGAAGCCGCCGGTTTGTCCGAGCGGGATGGCCTGCACCGGCGAGGTGGCCAGGCCCAGGATGACGATGGGCACGGCGACGATGAAGCCGGCCAGCGGCCCGGCGATGCCCATATCCAAGAGCGTGCGCTTGTTGACGGGCGGCGCTTTGAGCATGATGACGGCGCCCATGGTGCCAAACAGGCTGAACGGAAAGGGCACGAAGTAGGGCAACGTCACCGCCATCTTGTGATAACGGGCAACGAAGTAGTGGCCGAACTCATGGGCCAGCAGGATCGCCAGCAAGCTGACGGCAAAAGGCCAGCCGTCCAATAGAAGCCACACCCACCCATCGAACGTGACCGGCAGTTCCGTCCCCGGATAGCCATACAGGCCGCCGGCAAACAGCACACTGAGCAGCGTAAGCGCAAACATCACTAAGTTGATCCACGGGTTAGAACGCGCCGGCTCGAGGATGCCGGGCATCGCCAACACGACGTGGCTGGCGCCGTCCTTGCGGAAGAGCGGCGTGTAGCCGAGCGGCTTGAACTGCTCAAAGACAAGGTTGAACGCTTCGACCGAGTCGCGGTAGAGGCGGCCACGGAAGCGCACGGTCGAGCCGTCCGGCCCACCGTAGAGCGTGTCTTCCACGTTCATCACTTGCGCCACAATCGGCCGTAGCGCGGCAGCATCGGCCAGCGCGGATTTCTTTAGGGGATACATTGGAACTTTAGGATACTGGAATGGACAAATGGGAGGGCGGTTACAGTTCGAGCTCGGCGACGGAAGCGACGATGCGCGTGGGCCGATATGGGAAGCGGGGGACTTCGGCCTCACTCGTCACCCCGGTCAGCACCAGCACCGTGCTCATACCGGTCTGCACCCCGGCGATGATATCGGTATCCATTCGGTCGCCGATCATGATCGTTTCTTCCGAGTGCACGCCGATATAGTTGAGCGCCAAGCGCATCATGAGCGGGTTGGGTTTGCCAACGAAGAAGGGCGCCACGCCAGTGGCCTTCTCGATCAGCGCCGCCATCGCGCCGCAGGCCGGCACGATGCCGCTCTCGCTGGGGCCGGTCGGGTCCGGATTGGTGGCGATGAAGCGGGCGCCGCCCGCCACCAGCCGAACCGCTTTGGTGATTGCCTCGACGTTGTACATGTGCGTCTCGCCGAGCACCACATAATCGGGCTCGTGATCGGTCATCACATACCCGACGTCGTGAATCGGCCCGGTCAGCCCACTCTCACCGATGATGAAGGCTTTGCCGTTCGGCCGTTGCGATTGCAAGAAACGGGCGGTGGCAAGGCCGGAAGTGAAGATACGCTCGGCGGGGATGTCGAGGCCGAGGGTGTGCAGCCGGTACGACAGGTCGCGCGGCGTGTACAGCGGATTGTTCGTCAACACCAGCCACTTGCTGCCGCTGGCCTGGAGCCGTTCGATGAAGCGGTCGGCGCCAAGGATGAGCTTGCGGCCGCTGACGAGCACGCCGTCCATATCAATCAGGTAGTGTTTGCGTTGTGAAGTCATAGCTCCAAAAACAGGGCGCAGGCAGTGATCCGTAAGGCTTCACCAGCCTGGCCCGCTCGTTCGCGATCACGGGGATGAATGGGAGTCGAACCCACCTGCCGCCTCGGAGAGGCGGCACAACGATTTTGAAGACCGAGGCCACCACCGGATGACATCCATCCCCGAAAAGATTGTACCAAGAAGCAGGGATTGCAAAGACCGATCTTTCACGATCTAAAAAGCGGCCGTCCGTTTCCGGTGGATGGCCGAACGCGCCGTAAACCGCGCCGGTTGTACTGCGGATTGCACTGACCGCATTCCGTGTTAGAGTCGGGCGACTTTTGCCCGACCATGAGGCTCAACGAGAAGATCGCTGTCATCACCGGTGCGGGGCGCGGCATTGGCCGGGCGCTGGCCTTGGGCCTGGCGCGCGAGGGCGCACACCTCGCCCTGCTTGCCCGCACCGAGTCGGAGATCCAGGCCGTCGCCGAGCAAGTGCGCGCGCTGGGCCGGCGCGCCCTGCCCCTGGTCTGCGACGTGACCAGCGAAGACCAGGTAAAGGCGGCGGTCAAACAGACCTTAGCAGAGTTCGACCGGATTGACGTACTGGTGAACAACGCCGGCGTCGGGGCGGTGCGCCCGCTCCACGGCACGCCGCTCGCCACCTGGGAACGCCTGCTGGCAGTCAACCTGACCGGAACCTTCCTGCCCACCAAACACGTGTGGAAGACGATGCAGGCGCAGGGCGGCGGCAGTATCATCAACATCAGCTCACTGGCCGGCACGCGCGGCCTGGCGTTGCTCTCGGCCTACAGCGCCAGCAAGTGGGGACAGATCGGCCTGACGCTCTCGGCAGCGGAGGAGGGCAAACCGTATCGCATCCGCGTCAACGCCGTGGCGCCGGGCAAGGGCAATACGACCATGCGCGCCGCCATCGTCGAGGATAAGAGCAAGCTGCTCCAGGCCGAAGATCATGTCGGCGTGTGCGTCTTCCTGGCTTCGGACGAGGCCCGTTATATCACCGGCCAGGTGATCGAAATTGATTTCTTCGGCGAAGGCGAAAATGGAACTCAGGCTTAGGGTCTACGACGACCTGGACACGCTGGCGCGCGCGGCCGCCGACGACATTACGGCGCTGCTCACCGCACCGGCCAGCCCGCATCGCTCGTTTACCGTGGCCCTTTCCGGCGGCGGCACGCCCCGCCGCTTGTACGCGCTGCTGGCGCAGCCGCCCTATGCACAAAGCCTGCCCTGGTCGCGCCTCCACTTTTTCTGGGGCGATGAACGGTGCGTCAGCGTGGATCACCCCGAGAGCAACTACGGCCAGGCGCTGCAGGCCCTGTTGCAACATGTGCCGGTGCCCGCCGAAAACGTTCACCGCGTGCGCGTCGAGCTGCCGCCGGCTGAAGCCGCCGCCGATTATGCGCGCCAGCTCGCCGAGCACGCCGACCCCGGCCTGCGCTGGCCGCGCTTTGATCTCGTCCTGCTCGGATTGGGCGAGGACGGCCACACCGCCTCACTCTTCCCCGGGCTGATCACCCAACGTGAAAAGCGCTCGCCCGTGCTGGCCGTCCAGGCCAGCTATTTGGGCCGCCCCGCCGACCGGGTGACGTTGACCCCGCTGGTCTTCAACGACGCGCGACACATCCTCTTCCTGGTTACGGGGGAGAGCAAAGCGGCGGCTGTGCGCTCCGCACTCAAAAGCCACGCCGATCCGGAGCAGGTCCCGGCCAGCCGCATCCGGCCCACCGCCGGCGTTGTCACCTGGATGCTCGACCGCGCCGCCGCGCGATTACTGGCATAATCCGGCGACGAAACGAATCCGCCGCCACCGAGTCTGTTATCCGATTTACTCGCCGCCTCTTCCGCGGCGACAGCTTTTCGGGAGGTTACGTATGGAGATTGCGCTGATTGGCCTGGGCAAGATGGGCGCGAACATGGCCCGCCGCCTGTTGCGAGGCGGCCACCGCGTCATCGGCTACAACCGCACGCGCGCCGTCACCGATCAGATCGCGGCCGAAGAAGGGCTGACACCCGCTTACTCACTGGCCGAGGCCGTGGCCGCCTTGAGCCCGCCGCGCGCCGTCTGGGTGATGCTGCCTGCCGGCCCGACCACGAGCGAGCACATCGAACAACTCATGACGCTGCTCGCGTCTGGCGACCTCGTGATTGATGGCGGCAACACCAACTACAAGGACGATGCCAGGCACGCCGCCCTGCTCAGCACCCGGGGCATCGAGTTTGTGGACGTGGGCACCAGCGGCGGCATCTGGGGCCTGACCGAGGGCTACAGCCTGATGATCGGCGGCGAGCCGGCGTCGGTCGCGCGCCTGCGCCCGATCTTCGAGACGCTGGCCCCCGCACCGGATAAAGGCTGGGGGCACGTCGGCCCGCACGGCGCCGGCCACTACGTGAAGATGGTCCACAACGGCATCGAGTATGGCATGATGCAGGCCATCGCCGAGGGCTTTGAAATCTTCAAGGCCAAGAAGGAGTTCGGGCTAGATGTCGCCCAGATCGCCCGCATCTGGCAGCACGGCAGCGTGGTGCGCTCCTGGTTGCTGAACCTGACCGCCGAGGCGCTGACCGAGGACCCCGACCTGAGCACGCTGAAAGGCTATGTGCCGGACTCCGGCGAGGGCCGCTGGACGGTGGCTGACGCCATTGACCTGGACGTGCCTGCGCCCGTCATCACGCTGTCGTTGATGATGCGCTTCGTCAGCCGCCAGGACGACAGCTACGCGGCCAAGCTCCTGGCCGCCATGCGCAACAAGTTCGGGGGACACGCAGTGACCAAAGCCTGAAAGCGTGGACGGGCGCGAGGGTGAAGGGATGACCCATCACCCGATGACTCTCTCAAAGTAAAGCCATGTCCGAACTCCCCACCACCATCGTCATCTTCGGCGCTTCCGGCGATCTCACCGCGCGCAAGCTCATCCCGGCGCTGTTCAGCAATTTCAAGAAGGGCCGCCTGCCCGCCGGCACGCGCCTCGTCGGCTTTGCCCGCCGCCCGTGGAACGACGCGGACTTTCGCGCTCAACTGCTCGCCGGCCTGAAGCAATTTGCGCCCACACTCCTTAACGGCTCAGAATTGCAGTGGGAGAGGTTCGCCGCGAACATCTTCTACTTCAAGGGCGACCTGAACAACGGGGAGGACTTCGTCCGGCTTGGCGCTTATCTCACCGAACTCGAGGCCGGGCCGGCCAACCGACTGTATTACCTGGCCACCGCGCCGGAGTATTACGCGACAGTGGTAGGCAACCTGGGCGCCGCCGGCCTGGCCGTCGAAGCCGAAGCGCCGTTTCGCCGGCTCGTCATCGAGAAACCTTTCGGCGTGGACCTGGCCTCGGCGCTCGAGCTGAACCAGGCCGTGCACAGGACCTTCCATGAGAAACAGGTCTATCGCATTGATCACTACCTAGGCAAGGAGACGGCGCAAAATCTGCTCTTCTTCCGTTTCGCCAACACCATCTTCGAGCCGGTCTGGAACCGCAACTATGTCTACAGCGTGCAGATCACCGTGGCCGAAAGCGTGGATGTGGGCCACCGTGCCGGCTTCTACGACAGCGCCGGCGTACTGCGCGATATGTTCCAAAACCACCTCCTGCAACTGCTGACGCTGGTGGCCATGGAGCCGCCGGCTTCCTTCAACGCCGACGCCGTGCGCAACGAGAAGGTAAAAGTGCTGAGCGCCGTCCGGCCCATCCCGCCGGAGCAGGTGGCCGAGCACACCGTGCGGGCCCAATACCGCCGGTATCGCGATACCCCCGGCGTCGTGCCCAACTCGGTCACCGCCACCTACGCCGCGCTGCGCCTGCACATTGATAACTGGCGCTGGCAGGGGGTGCCGTTCTACCTGCGTTCGGGCAAAGCGCTTCAGGCCCGCGTCACCGACGTCGTCATCCAGTTCCGCCGCCCGCCGCACGTCATGTTCAACTTCCCCCCCGGACACCGGCTGGACTCCAACATCCTCATCATCCGCATCCAGCCGGACGAGGGCATCCACCTGAAGTTCGAAGCCAAGGTCCCGGACTCGGTGCAGGAGACGCGGTCAGTGGATATGGAATTCCACTTCCGCGACTCGTTCGGCGACGACGCCCTGCCCGACGCCTACGAGCGATTGCTCATGGACGCCCTCAACGGCGATGCTTCACTGTTCACGCGCGCCGACGAAATCGAGGCCGCCTGGAGGTTGATTGATCCGATCTTGCGGGGTTGGGAGTCGCCTCATGCGCCGCCCCTGGTCTTTTACGAATCCGGGACATGGGGGCCGGTGGCCGCCGATGCCTTCATCGCCCGCGACCACCGCCATTGGCTGCTCGGACACCTGCGCTCCTGAACACCGGCCAGCTATAATGGCGCCTCTGGCTCGCCCGAGGACAGGTCATGCTCACGAAGTTAAAGAACGCACTGATGCTCGTCACAGCCCTGGCGATGCTGGCCGCCTGCGCTCCGGCCCCGCCGCCCACCGCCACGCTGCCCCCCCCCTCTGCCACGCCGCCGCCGCTACCGCAAAGAACGCCCACCGTTGCGCCCGCCGCGACCCAGGCCTTACCGCCCACGCCTTCCGGTGAGTCGCTCTTCCCAAAGGTAACGGCGGACGATTGGCAGCTCGGCCCGGCGAACGCTCGCATCACCATCCTCGAGTACGGCGACTATCAGTGACCGTTCTGCGCCACCGTCGCGCCCGTGTTGGCGCGCCTCGCCGCCGCGCACCCAAACGACGTCCGCCTAGTCTATCGCCACTTTCCGCTGGACTTTCACGACAAAGCCCGCCTCGCCGCTCAGGCCGCGGAAGCCGCCGGTCTGCAGGGCAAGTTCTGGGAGATGCATGAGTTGCTCTATGCGAAGTTCCCGGAGTGGAGGAACAGCCCGCCGGACGACTTCCGCCGCACGCTAGACGGTTACGCCGCAGAGGTGGGCCTGGATGCCGGGCGCTTCGCCGCCGATCTGGAGAGCGACGCCGTCCTGGCAAAAGTAGAAGCGGCGTATCGCTCCGCTACCACCATCGGCGGGACCGGACTGCCCGGCACGCCCTTCCTCGTCATCAACGACCGGCCGCTCGACCAAAATATCCGGCTGGAGTTTTGGATCCTCGACGCCATCGTCAAGCTCGAACTGCTGAAGGACCGCCAGTTCCAACGGCCCGAGGCGGTGATTGACCCGCTCAAGTCCTATACCGCCACGCTCAGGACTGAGAAGGGCGACATCGTCATTCGGCTATTTACGGAGCAGACGCCGATCACAGTGAACAATTTCGTCTTCCTGGCGCAACAGGGCTGGTTCAACGGCGTGACCTTTCACCGCGTCCTGCCCGGCTTCGTGGCGCAGGGCGGCGATCCCACCGGCACGGGATTTGGCGGGCCGGGCTACTACATCCCCAACGAGGTCGTTCCCGAACTAACCTTCGATGCCGCGGGCTGGGTGGCGATGGCGAACTCCGGCCCGGATACCAACGGCAGCCAGTTCTTCATCACCCTCGGGCCGACGCCCGATCTCAACGGACGGTACACCATCTTCGGCAAAGTGACGGCGGGCCTGGACGTGGTCAGGGCGCTCACCCCGCGCGATCCACAGGCCGACCCGGAAGCGCCCGCCGGAGACAAGATCATCAGCGTGACGATTGAGGAGAGGTAACGGATGAAACAGATTCGGGCAGCGACACAAAAGCCGCGGAGCGCAATTGCGCTACAGATTCAGCGCATGGCTCCGCTCCTGCTCATGGTGATTTTGGCGGCCTGCGCGCCAGCGGCGGCCCCAGCCGAGACGACGCCCGCGCCAACGCCGATGCAATGGGACGCGCCACCGGCAATGCAGATTGACCCCAACCGGCAATACATCGCCACGCTCGACACGGAGAAGGGCAAGATCGTGATCGAGTTGCTGCCGCGGGATGCGCCGATCACCGTCAATAACTTTGTCTTTCTGGCGCGGCAGGGCTTCTACAATGGCGTGACCTTTCACCGCGTGCTCAAAGACTTCATGGCACAAGGCGGCGACCCGACCGGGACGGGCCGGGGCGGGCCCGGCTACTTCATCCCCAATGAGAATGACAGCGCCAAATTCGACCGGCCCGGCCTGCTGGCGATGGCGAACTCTGGCCGCGATCGCAACGGCAGCCAGTTCTTCATCACCTTCAAAGAGCTGCCGCACCTTAATGGCGGCTACACCATCTTCGGGCGCGTGACCAGCGGGCTGGAGGTGGCGCTGGCCCTCACCCTGCGCGACCCCGAGCAAAACCCGGACTTCGTCGGCGACAAAATCAACACGGTGACCATCGAGGAGAAGTGACCGGCCCGGCGCACTTCCGGGCGCAGGCCGGCTCGTCACCGGCGCGCGCGCAGCCGTGCCAGGAGGGCGCGGTGATGATCCTGCCAAAGGTGAATGGCCGTCGGCATCACCGACAGGACGATGACTACCAGCACGATGAAGACGAAGTAACGATCCAGCACATCAGGTGGGAAGATGCCGCCGAGGAAGAAGCCGGCCAGGGTCACGCCGATGGCCCAGAACAGGCCGCCGAGCAAGTTGAACAGCATAAAGCGGCGATAGTCCATCTCCACCGCGCCGGCTACGATGGGCGCGAAGGTACGGATGAAAGGCATGAAGCGCGCCAGCATAATCGTCTTGCCGCCGTGCTTCTCATAGAAGGCCCGCGCCGCCAGCAGGTTCTTGCGCTTGAAGAGCAGCGACTCCTCGCGCTTGAAGAGCGGCGGGCCGGCCCTGCGCCCGAACCAGTAGCCGACGTTGTCGCCGAACACCGCCGCCACAAACAGCAGCGGCAGCAGCCACCAGATGTTGAGCAGCCCTTTGTAGGCGAACAGGCCCGCGGTGAGCAGCAGGCTATCGCCAGGCAGGAAGAAACCGAAGAACAGCCCGGACTCGGCAAAGACGATGGCAAACAGGCCGAGGTAACCGAACGTCTCAATCAGGAAACGAGGGTCGAGAAAATTCATCGCGCCTAAACCTTTCGACTTGCGCCAATTGCCAAAGCGCAGTACAACTCCGGAGTCGTAATCTGGCGATTATACACCGCCCCGGAGGCGCGCTCGATAGGATGCAGGTCAGCAAACAGCCAACTAAACGTAATTTTGCTTGACAGCCCTGAGTCGCTATGCTACATTACCGCGCGTTCCGCCCAAAGACCCTCAACGCCCAATCCCGGAGGAACCCGACTTGGCCAAATCTAGAACTGAACTGATGGTGGACCGCCTGCGTGATATGCAGGTGAGCAGCCCGGACATCGAGGCCTCGGCGGTGGTCAGTGTGGACGGCTTGCCGATTGCGACCGCTTTGCCGCGTGAGGTGGAGGAGGACCGTGTCTCTGCCATGTCGGCGGCCATGCTCTCCCTCGGCGAGCGAATCGCCTCGGAACTGGGGCGCGGCACGCTGAACGAGGTCTACATCAAGGGTGAGAAGGGCTACGTGATCCTTCAATCGGTCGGGTCGGAAGCAGTGTTGACGGTGCTGGCGCGCGAGGGTGCGAAGATGGGCCTGGTGTTCCTGGATATGCGCCGCGCCGCGGAAGACCTCGCCAAGCTCGTGTAAGCACCTCTCGACAAGCGTTTGTTGCGACCGGGGCCGGACCAGCACGACAGGTCGGCCCCGGTTTTCGTCATGAAGACGATCATCGTCCTCCCCACGTACAACGAAGCCGAAAACCTGGAGGCGCTGGCGGCGGCGCTGTGGGCCTTGCCACTCGAGGCGCGGCTGCTGGTCGTGGACGACGCCTCGCCCGACGGCACCGGCCAGATCGCCGATCGGCTAGCCGCCGCCCATCCCGATCAATTCAGCGTGATCCACCGGCCCCGGCTGCTGGGCCTGGGCACGGCCTACGTGCAGGGTTTCCGCCGCGCGTTGGCGTTGGGCGCGGATGTCATCATCCAGATGGACGCCGACTTCTCGCATGGGCCGCACTATTTGCCCGAAATGGTGGCCCACCTGCGCGATTATGACGTCGTCATCGGCTCACGCTACGTGCCCGGCGGCAGCACAGACAAACGCTGGGGGCTGGGCCGCAAGCTGCTCTCGGCCTGGGCCAACCTGTATGCCCGCACGTTGCTCGGCCTGCACATTCGCGACGCGACCGCCGGCTTTCGCGTCTGGCGGCGCGCCACGCTGGAGGGCCTCGGGCTGGATCGGGTGGTGTCCAACGGCTACGTCTTCCAGGTCGAGATGTCGTACATGACCGAGCGGTTGGGCTACCGCTGGCTCGAAACGCCGATCTACTTCGAAGACCGCCGCATCGGTCAATCCAAGATGAGCATGCGCGTCAAGCTGGAGGCCGCCCTGGGCGTCTGGACGCTCGGCCTGAAGCACCATAACCTGACGCCTGCCCAACGCCAGCGCGCCTCCGGCACTTAATCGCGCCGCGCAGGCGCTCTTGCCGATCCCGTGACACCCGAACACTCGCCGAGGGGCGTGCTCCGCCGCTTTCGCTCCGACCTGCTCGTCGCCGGTCTGCTCTTCGCCCTGCCGCTGCTCCTCTTCTGGCAGGTGACGATTGGCGGCCGCACCCTGATCCCGGCCGATAACTTGACGCTGTTCGAGCCCTGGCGCAGCGCCGCCGCGCAGTTGGGCGTGACCGGCCCGCCGCACAACAATCTACTCTCCGACCTCGTCCTGCAAAACTACCTGTGGAAGAAGTTCATCCGCGAGTCCCTCGCCGCCGGCGAAGCGCCGCTATGGAATCCATACACCTTCACCGGCGTGCCGTTCCTGGCGGCGGGTCAGCACTCGGCACTGTATCCCTTCTCGCTCTTCTACTACGTGCTCCCGCTCGCCGGCGCGTATGGCTGGTTCACCGTCTCACAGTTCTTCATCGCCGGCCTGTTCATGTATGTGTACTTGCGTGTGCTCGGCCTGCGGCGGCTGGGTGCGGCGTTTGGCGCAGTGCTCTACCAGTTATGCGGGTTCATGGTCGTGAGCGTAGTCTTTCAGATGATCATCGCCGCCGCCGCCTGGCTGCCCCTGATTCTGGCTGCACTGGAGCTGATTGCGCGCCAGCAGCCGGCGCTGGGTGGGCGGCCCGCTACCGTGCCCTGGCTGGCGCTCGGCGCCATCGCGCTCGGGATGCAGGTGCTGGCCGGCCATGTCGAGATCACTTACTACACGCTCATGGTCTCCGGCGCATATGCGGCCTGGCGACTGGGCGCAATGCTGGAGCAGGCCCTCGACCTGCCCTGGGCCGGCCGCCAGCAAGTTGAGGGACAAAAAGGAAAGGGGGGAAGGAGCGGGAGGCTCAGATGGGTGGTGGGTCGTGCGGCGGCGATGTTGGGGCTGGTGATCTTTGGCCTGGGGCTGGCCGCGATCCAGTTCGTGCCGCTGTACGAGCTGGCCTCCAGCAGCTTCCGTACGGGCCGGGCCACCTTCGAACAGATCCTCGGCTGGGCCTACCCGCTGCGTCATGCCATCGTCTTCCTCATCCCTAACTTCTACGGCAGCCCGGCCCATCACCATTACTTCGATCTGTTCACCTTCCAGTGGACGCCGGCGCCGCTCAACGATCAAACGATCTTTTGGGGCATCAAGAACTACGTCGAGGGCGGCGCTTACCTCGGCTTGTTGCCGCTGTTGTTTGCGTTGATTGCCCTGGCCACTTTCGTCCGCTTGCGATGGCGCACGCGCTCGCCGCTCCCCCCACACGGCGCGCTACACTCGCTTCTTCCTTTCTCCTTCTTCCACCTCGTCCCCTTCTTTTCTCTCCTCGCCCTATTCTCCCTCCTGTTCGCCTTTGGCACGCCGCTCTACGCCCTGATCTTCTGGCTGCCCGGCATCAACCAGCTACATTCCCCGTTTCGTTGGGTCTGGCCGTTGACGTTGAGCGTGGCGGTGCTGAGCGCCTACGGCGTACAGTGCTTGCAGGCGGGTATGGGGAGACCGCAGACCGCAGACCGCAGACGGCGGGGCAGTGAGTCATCGAGTTGGATCAACGCGCTGGCCTACGGGGCGGTAGGCGCTGGCGCGTTGACCTTGATCGGCTTGGGAGCCGTGTGGTGGCAGTTTGATCGGTTCGCCGGTTTGCTGGATCGAGCGGTGGCCGAACTGGCGCTGGCGAGCCAGGCTTTCAGCGATGGGCGGATGTTCTTCTCCTACACCGCACCCTGGACGGCGCTCTTTGGCTTGATCCTGATTGCCTCCGGGCTAGGGCTGTGGCTGAGCCGGAGCGAGGCGCGTCTGTTCGGGCGGCCGGCTTGGGGCGCGGCGGCGCTGGCCGTGCTCGCGCTCGATCTGCTGTCCGCCGCGTGGGGCTTCAACCCTGCCGCCGACCCGAAGCTGCTGGCGTACGTCCCGCCCTCGGCGCAATTCCTCCTGCAAGACACGGGCATCTGGCGCTTCACCAGTTTCGACCCAACCGGCGCGAAGCCCTACAACGCCAATGTCGGCTGGTACTTCAACTTTCAGGATGTGCGCGGCTACGACTCGCTCTTCACCCGCCAGTACGCCGACTACATGAAGTTGATCAATCCGCAGTACGAGCTGGACTTCAACCGCATTGCGCCGCTCAGCGAGTTCGACGCCCTCAACTCGCCGCTGCTCGACGTGCTGAACGTGAAGTACGTGGTGAGCGTCGTCGAAATCCCCAACAATAAGTACACGCTGGTCTATAACGGCGAGGTGAAGATTTACCGCAACGAGACGGCCATGCCGCGCGCCTGGCTCATGCCGCGGACGGCGACGCTGGCGGTGGACGATTTCGCGCAGGCGGTGCAGCAATTCAACCCGCGCGAGTATGTGATGGTCGCGCCCGAAGAAGCGTTGGGCGTCGAGCTTGCCCTGGCAGCGCCCTACACGGCGGCGACGGTGACGGGCTATACGCCCAACGAGGTCTTCGTGGATGCAGCCGCCCGGGAACCGAGCTGGCTGATCCTGGCGGATGCCTACTACCCCGATTGGAAGGCGTTTGTGCGACCGCGTGGCGGCTCAGAGGATGACGAGCGCGAGCTGCGCGTCGTGCGCGTCAACGGCCACTTGCGGGGCGTCACGCTCGAGCCGGGGGAGTGGACGGTGCGCTTCAAGTACACACCGGTCAGTGTGCGGCTGGGCGGCGTCCTCTCGGTGCTCTCCGGCGTGACGCTGGCGTTTCTTGTCGGCGTCTGGCTCTGGCGCTACTTCTATCGCGAGAGCCAGGTAGGCGCAACGGCGCGGCGCATCGCCAAGAACGCGCTGGCCCCCATCGCCCTCAACCTGCTCAACCGCGCCATGGATATGGTCTTCGCCGCCTTCATGCTGCGCGTGCTCGGGCCGGCGGATGCCGGCAAGTATTACTACGCCATCGTCATCTTCGGCTGGTTCGAGATCATCACCAATTACGGGCTGAACACGTTTCTGACGCGCGAAGTCAGCCGCGACCGCGCCTATGCCAATCGTTACCTGGTCAACACCACCCTCCTGCGGCTGGCGCTCGGCGTCGTCGTCATCCCCGGCCTGGCGCTGCTGTTGACGTTGTTCTACTTCTGGCCGTCGTTGCCCCTGCCCTTCGCCGCGCAGATCGAGCCCTTGACGGCGGACACGCTCTGGGCGATCGGGCTGCTTGTGCTGGCTCAGGCTCCGGCCACCGTCTCGCTCGGCCTGAGCGCACTGTTCTATGCTTACGAAAAAGCCGAGTTCCCGGCGGCAGTATCCACCATCACCACGCTGATCAAAGTCGGCCTGGGCGCAGTCGTGCTGATCCTCGGGTTCGGGTTCGTTGGGCTGGCAGGGACGAGCATCGTCGTCAACGTCGTGACGCTGGCCATCCTGGGGGCGTTGGCCTGGCGGCTGTTCTTCCGGCCTCGCTGGGAGTGGGATGGGAACTTACAGCGCAGCGCATTGCGCGAGTCCTTCCCGCTTATGCTCAATAACCTGTTGGCGACGATCTTCTTCAAGGTGGACGTAACGCTGCTCAAGCCGTTACGCGGCTCGGTCGAGGTCGGCTGGTACAGCGCGGGGTACAAGTTCATTGACGCCTTCAACCTCGTGCCGTCGTTGTTCACCCAGGCGCTGTTCCCGCTGCTGGCGCGCCAGGCCGGCCAGTCCGAGCGGCGCGACGCGCTGCGCTCCACCTACGCCTTCGCTGTCAAGCTGCTGACCATCATCGTGCTGCCGCTGGCCGTCGTGACCACGTTTCTGGCGGACCTGCTGATCGGCGTGCTGGGCGGCGCGGAGTTTCTACCGTTCGGCGCGCTGGCCCTGATCGTGCTGGCCTGGTCCATGCCCTTCGGCTGGATCAACAGCGTCACGAACTATGTGCTGATCGCAGCCGGCCAACAACGCGCCCTGACCCGGGCCTTCGCCGTCGCAGTGATCTTCAATGTCGTTGTGAACGTGATGGTGATCCCGACTTACGGCTTCCTGGGCGCGGCGACGGTCACCATCGCCTCCGAGGTGTTCGAAGGGCTGGCGTTCTACTACTACGTCCACCGGCACGTGGGTCGGCTGCCCTGGCTGCGGTTACTCTGGCGTCCCTGGCTGAGCGCCGGGCTGATGGCGCTGGCGATGGGGGCGGTATGGCCGTTCAGTCCGCCGGCCGGATTGCTGATGGGTCTGCTAACCTACGGCGTAGCGGTGGCCAAGCTGGAGGCGTTCAACGCCGAGGAGCGCGCCACACTGGCGAGCATCCTGCCGAGCAGTCTGCGGCAGCGCCTGGTCCGCTGAAATGCACCGCGAAACGACACCCGTCAGGTCATGAATACGGCCGTATGCCGAAAATTGTGTAATTCGGCCTGTAGGCGCGGGTCTGAGAGCCGCGCCTACGAAATTACACACAAATCGGCAAACCGCCTCATGAATAACCCCGGTCTTAGTGACGAAAGTCACCGTTAGCCTATGACACTTGGCGATGCTGATGCGCGCCGAAGTATGATACACCTAGGGTGGACAGCGTTCTTTGACAACCCAGCGTCTGCACAGGCTGACCGGTGGATTCGGAGAAAGGGATGACGCCATCACCGGAAAAGCAGCGGAGGCAGGGCCGGAACGGCCGCCTCGGCTGCGGCCGCAGACGCACCATGTTTACTGCGCTGGTCGAAACACATCTTGCCCCGTCAACCCCACCGAGTCTCTCGATTAAGAAGAGAGACCATCTGGCAGGAGCAGCTTCTCGCGGCGACGAAAGCGAACCGACCTGACAGCGCAGTAAACATCTTCCGGGCCTGGACATGGAGTGTAGGGAGCAAATCCCGAAAAACGTCCAGGCCCGATCTATTCATCGTCAGAGGATGCTCTTGCCAAAGAGCGAAGCCGCCAGCTCCACCGCCAGCTTCGCCGTCCGGTTGCGCTTGTCCAGGATCGGGTTGATCTCCACGATGTCCAGCGAATTCACTTTGTGCGAGTCGTGCAGCATCTCCATCAGCAAGTGGGCCTCGCGGTACGATAAACCGCCCGGGACCGGTGTGCCCACGCCCGGCGCCTCGGACGGGTCGAGCGCGTCCATATCCAGGCTGACATGGATACATGCCCGGTGGTGAAAGTGCTCCAGCGCCTGCTGGACGGCGGCAGCTATACCCATCGAGTCCACATCCCTCATCGTCAGCACCAGCACGTTCGCTTCACGCAGCGCAACCTTCTCCTGCGCATCAATGTCACGCGCGCCGAGGATGACGGCCTGCGCCGGCTCAAGCTTGGCGCCCGCCCGTCCAATGCCCGTCAACTCCGGCGCGCCCAGGCCGAGCAAGGCCGCCAGCGCCATGCCATGCACGTTGCCGGAGGGCGTGATCGCCGGCGTGTTGAAGTCGCCGTGCGCGTCCACCCACAACACGCCCAGGTCGGGCACATAGGTCGTTATTGCCGAGATGGTGCCGATGCTCAGGGAATGGTCGCCGCCCAGGAAGACGGGCGTTTCGCCACTGTCGGCGCAGACGAGCGCCTGTTGATAGATATCCCAGCATACGCCGGCGATGCTATGCAGGTGGCGCGCGCGGCTGTCGTCGGGCGGCTCGTTTTCCGGCAGCGGCACGCTCAGGTTACCGCTGTCGGTGAGGGTGTGGCCGAGCGCTCGCAACTGCCCGTGCAAGCCGGCGTAGCGGATGGCGCTGGGGCCCATGTCCACGCCGCGCCGGCGCTGACCCAAATCCATCGGCACGCCAAAGATGCGAAAGTGTCGAGGCATCACGATCTCCTGAAGTAGTGGGCCTGGATCGAGTGATTGTATACCGCTCACGGTCGGCGCTTTTCAGACCCGAGACGGACGAGAGGCGCGCGGTGGTTGCGACGGCAAAAGCGATTGCGTACAATGTCCCGAGGCCTGGTCCAATGAGCAACTTTGAACTCCTCAAACAAGTACCGCTCTTTCAGGGACTGACGGAGGGTGAACTCAAGTCGCTGACAGCGGACTTCGTGCGTCAGGAGCTCAAGCCCGATGATGTGCTCTTCTACCAGGGCGACGCGGGGCACATCCTGTACGTTGTCGAGACGGGCAAAGTGCGCATCTTCGTCCAGGGAGAAGACGGGCAGGAGCTTTCGGTGACGGTATGCGGTACGGGCGATCTGGTCGGCGAGATGTCGGTGATTGACGAACTGCCCCGCTCGGCCAGCGCCGTGGCGCTGGAACGCACCACCGTGCTGCGCCTGAGCCGCGAGCATTTCCGCGAGCACGTGCGCCGCTCGCCACAACTGGCCTTCAACGTGATGAAGGCGCTGAGCGTGCGCCTGCGCTTCAGCACGCGCCAGCTCGACAGCCTGAGCATGGCCAGCGTCCCGACGCGGCTGGCGCGCAAGCTGCTGGAGCTGGCCGACCAGCACGGCGTGACCGAAGGCCACGAGACGCGGATCGCTGTAGCGCTCACACAAAGCGAACTGGCCAGCCTGCTCGGCGCGACGCGCGAGAGCGTCAACAAGGCCCTCGGCCAGTTCAAGCGCCAAGGGCTGATCCGCCAGGAAGAAGGGCAGCTCATCATCGTGGACCGGGCCGCGCTGAGAGGCCTGAGCCAGCCCCGCTCCTAAAACTGGGCGACGCACTCTGAAGGCCTGTCCTGTCGCCCGTCCACCAACAATCGCCGGGTCGAAAGCGGCGCGCTCCGGGACGTTACCTGCGATCAAAGGAGCACTTCGCGCACCATCGCGATGACTTTGTCAACATCCTGTGGCGTCACCCAGCAATGTGTCACCAACCGAAAGCGCCCACCGTCATAGCCGCCCTCGATGAGAATGCCACGCGACCAGGCATGAGCAATGAGCGCGCGCGCCCCAACCTTCGCCGATTGATTCAATGTGAAGTAGACCATGTTGGTGTGCGGCGCGCCATCGTCCAGGTCGAGGCCGGGCAAGTCGCGCAGGCCGTCGGCCAGGCGGCGAGCGTTGGCATGGTCGTCGTCCAGCCGTTCGATCATGCTCTCCAGGGCGACGAGGCCGGCTGCGGCCAGCACACCGACCTGGCGCATCCCGCCGCCCACCATCTTGCGGTAGCGCCGCGCCTCGGCAATGAAATCTACCGGCCCACAAAGCAGGGAGCCTGCCGGGCAGCTCAAGCCTTTGGATAAACAGAACATCACCGAGTCCGCCGGGCCGGCCAGCGCCGAGGCCGAGACGCCGCCCTCGCCGTGGCGACGGAGGGCCACAGCCGCGTTGAACAGCCGCGCACCGTCGAGGTGCAGCTTGAGGCCGTGCGCGTGGGCCAGGTCGGCCACCTGACGGGTGTAGGCCGGCGTCAGCGGCACGCCACCGCAGATGTTCTGCGTGTTTTCCAGGCAGATCAGGCGCGTGCGTGGGTGATGCACATCCTCGGCGCGGATTGCGGCAGCAATATCGGCCAGGGCCAGCGTACCATCCGGCTGATTGGGCACCACCGCCGCCTGCGCGCCGACCAGCGCCGCCATCCCGCCCACTTCGTTCAGATAGATGTGTGACTTATCGCCGACGATGACCTCGGCGCCGCGCCCGCAGTGCGTAAGCAGAGCGACCAGGTTGCCCATGGTGCCGGAAGCAACGAAGAGCGCAGCGGCGTGCCCCGTCAGCGCGGCGGCCCGCTCTTGTAAGCGGTGTACGGTCGGGTCGTCGTCGAAGACATCATCACCGACTTCGGCGTTGGCCATGGCGGCGCGCATCGCGGGCGTGGGCCGGGTGACGGTATCGCTGCGCAGATCAATCAGGCCGTTATCGAAGCTCATGGTGTGGGCGTGGGCCAGAACGGTGGAAGCGGCGCTTGTTGCAAATAGCTGACAAAAGATTGAACGAGCGGCGGCAGGCCGAAGACGAGCGCTATGACGAACAGGGAAAAAACCGCAGCCTGCCAGAGACAACCCGCACAGCCCAGGCTGAGCGCCCAGGTCGCCCGGCGTGCGCCGGTCGGGTCGTCGGAGTGTTGGGCGGCCTGCCGGCTCCACCAGCCCAAACCGAAGGCCGTCGCCGCAAACGGCAGGCCGAGGAACGTGGTGAAGACGGTGGGCAGGAGCGAGAACGCCAGCCAAACGCCGCCGGCCATCAGGCTCAACGTTGCCCAGAAGCGCGGCGCTGCTTTCATCCGGCTCAGTATTTGCGCACCAGCGCCTTGTACGTCTCCGGCTCGCGGTTCTGGATGGTCTGGAATTCTTCGCGGCGTTGGCGAACCTCGTTCAGGTCCAGGCGCGCAACGGCATAACCTTCCGCCGGCTCGTTGGTCTTGGGGTCTACCTCGCCGGCCAGCGTGGCGTACACCTGCCCACGCGGCCCCACAATCATCGAGTCGCCGAAGAAGGAATAGGTCACGTCATCGCCCACGCGGTTGGCGGCCGCCACGAACAGGGCATTCTCATACGCGCGCGCGAGCACATAGGTGCGCCATTCATCGCGGTGAGGCTTTTCCCAGTTGCCACAGACGATGAGCAGCTCGGCGCCGTCCAGCGTCAGCGCGCGCGCCGCTTCGGGGAAAGCCAGGTCATAGCCGGAGAGCAGGCCCACCTGCCCGAAGGCGCACTCATAGACTTCGAAGCGATAGCCGGCGCGAAAGGCCATGCGTTCCTCACCCTTGAGGTGAACTTTGTGGTAGTCGCCGATGAGCTCACCGTCCGGCCCGAGCAGCACCACGGAGTTGAAGATGACCGACTCCACTTTCTCCTTCGACGGCAGGCCAAAGGCGATATGGACGCCGAATTCCTGCGCCCGCTGGGCCATCACGTTCACCGCCGCACCGGGGACGCGCTGTGCCAGGTCCACGAAACGAACGCCGCACTCGTAGCCGGTGTTGATCAGCTCAGGGAACACGATCAGGTCCACTTTTTGCTGGCTGGCGATCTTGCCCACCAGGTCGGACATCTTGGCCAGGTTTTCTTGCACCTCGCCCAGTTTCGGCTTCATCTGGACGGTGGCGACGGTCACTTCTCTCATTCAGGCTCCTCGGGTGGCGGGATATTACGTGCTCCGAACGAGCCGCATTTTATCACTTCCGCAGCGATTCGAGCATCTGTTCTAGCTCGGCAGGGAGTGGCGCCTCGAACGTCTGACGCCTGCGGGTGCGCGGCAGCGTGAACGTGAGGCGCGCGGCGTGCAGGAACTGACGGTTGAGCGGCAAAGTGGCTCGGCGTCGGCCATAGACCGTATCCCCGACAATGGGGCACTTGAGAACATGCGCCAGGTGCAGGCGGATCTGGTGCGTCCGGCCCGTGAGCAAGCGACACTCCAGCAGGCTATAAGCTGCGCCCTGAGCGGCAAACTTTTCCACCACGCGATACTCGGTCAGCGCCGGCTTGCCGCCCCGGCTTTCGCTGACGAGGGCCATGCGCTTGCGTTCGGCAGGGTCCCGGCCGATGGCGGCCTCGATGCGGCCGGTATCCGTTGGTGGAAAGCCGTCCACCAGCGCCAGGTAGATTTTCTCGACGGTGCGCTCGGCGAACTGGCGCTGCAGGCTGCGGTGCGCCGCGTCGTTCTTGGCGACGATGATCAGGCCGGAGGTGTCTTTGTCCAGGCGGTGGACGATGCCGGGCCGCGCCTCGTCGCCGACGCCCTCGATCTCGGCGGCGTGGCCAAGCACGGCGTTGACCAGCGTGCCGCCGGCGTGTCCGGCTGCCGGATGCACCACCATTCCCGCCGGCTTGTTGACGACCAGCAGATCGTCGTTCTCGAAGAC
The DNA here is from genome assembly GCA_037442085.1 of Anaerolineae bacterium. Classification (GTDB taxonomy): domain Bacteria; phylum Chloroflexota; class Anaerolineae; order Anaerolineales; family UBA6663; genus JANWXR01. The sequence goes on along the minus strand of JBBIQY010000015.1, from coordinate 7,472 downwards.
GATGTCGAGCGGAATAGACTCGGCGAGGTGAACGGGTGGCGCAGGCGCCGGGAGGGTGATGGTGAGAGACGCGGCCTTCTCCAACTTGAAAGCCGGTCGGCGCACCAGCTCGCCATTCACCGCCACGCAACCGGATTCGATCAGCCGCTGCGCCTGCGTGCGGCTCAGCTCGGGCAATTTAAGGGCGATGACCTTATCCAGCCGCTCGCCGCGACGAGCGTGCTCGCCGGGGGCTTCGACGATCAGGGTGATGGTCCGTCCGTTAGTCACGCGGGCTTGGGGCAGGTGCCGTCTCTGGCGCGGCGGTTGCCTCCACCAAAGCCGGCTTGCGGCGCGCGTCGCGCCCCATCATCACAAGCAGCATAATCACGCCCGTCGTAATGCTTAGGTCGGCCACGTTGAAGATCGGCGTGTTCCACAGGCTAAAGACATTGAAGAAATCGGTGACCGGGCCCTTGACCAGACGGTCAATCAGGTTGCCGATAGCGCCGCCAAGCTGGAGGCCCAGCGTCGTGCGCAGCATCCACTGCCCCGCCGGCAGGCGCGCGGCATAGTAGATGATGACCGCCGAAACGACAACCGCAATCACCGAGAAGACCTGGCCGCCCGCCGGGAACATGCCAAAGGCCGCGCCCGTGTTCTCGATATGCACCAGGCGGAAGTACGGCGCAAGCCAGGCGAGCGGCATCCAGACCGCACCGACCGGCAGGTTCTCGCGGACAAGAAACTTCGTGTATTGGTCAATCAAAACGACCAGCGCGGCGACCCAGTAGACCCACGACTGGTTGAGCACTCGTTTCAACATGTGACACCTCGAAGCGGACTCAGGGCATTGTACCCTCGACCGGCGATTGTGTCAGCCAAGGCGCGCGCCGGTTGCAAAGCGCGCGGGTGACTGAAGTCGCGTTGACACTCCTTAAGCGCGGCAGTAGAATGCGCGCGTCCGTATCCGCGCTGACCATGAACACCGAAAGCCCTGACCTAGATTCGAGTCCGACACCCTCCGTCTCGTCTCCGTAAACCGGCTGGTCGGTGAGCGGCTGCGCCTCAGGTGGTGCGCCTGGCTGCTCCGGCCCCGGGGCCGGGTGGCCAGGCGCACTTTTCGTTTGAGGAGGCCGCTATGGATCAAGTCCTGATCGACTCCGCCCTGGAGCGCGTGCGTGCTGCGCTCGAAGCCGGTCACCTGGATGACGCGATCCAGGTGTTATCCAATCTGCACCCCGCCGACCGCGCCGAAGCTTTCTCCGACCTGCCCAAGGACGACCAGGAAGAGATCCTGCCACGCCTCGACCCGGAGGACGCGGCGGAACTCCTCGAAGAACTGGAGGACGCCGAAGCCGCCGAAGCCGCCGCCAGTCTTCCCACTGCTGCGCTGGCCGAAGTGCTGGACGAGATGGAGCCGGACGCCGCCGCAGACCTGCTAGGCGACCTGCCCAAGGCACAGGCCGAGTCCGTGCTGGCGCAGATGGATGAGGCCGACGAGGTGCGCCCCTTGCTGGCCCACGCCGACGATACGGCCGGCGGCCTGATGACGTCCGAGTTCTTCGCCCTGCGCCGGCAAATGACCGCTCAGCAGGCAATTGAGTTTCTGCGCCAACAGGAGCCGGACGGCGAAACGCCCTATTACCTCTATGTGGTGGATCGCTTCGATAGACTCATCGGCATCGTCGGATTACGCGACCTGATCGTCGCCGCACCCGAAGCCACGCTGGAGTCCGTGATGAAGCGCGATGTGCGCTCGGTGCCGGTGGGGACCGATCAAGAGGAAGTCGCGCGGCTGATGACAAAATACAGCCTGCTCGCCCTGCCCGTCGTGGATAATGACGGCAAGCTGGTCGGTGTGATCCGTTCCAGCGATGTGGCCCACGTGATCGAAGCAGAAGCGACTGAGGACATCTATCGCCTGGCCAACGTCTCCGACGGCGACTTGAGCGTATGGAGCCCGATCCGGCTATCGGTCAGTCGGCGGCTCCCCTGGCTGATCGTCAACCTCTTCACAGCCTTTCTGGCGGCCAGCGTGGTCGGCCTGTTCGAAGCCACCATTGCGCAGTTGGCCGTGCTGGCCGTCTTTCAGTCCATCGTCGCCGGGCAGGGCGGCAACGCCGGCACCCAGACCCTGGCGATGATCGTGCGCGGCCTGGCATTAGGCGAGATCGAGTTCCGCGACATCGGCAGCGCCCTGGTACGTGAGATCAGCGTCGGGCTCATCCATGGCACAATCATCGGCCTGCTCGTGGCGCTGGGAGCGTGGCTGTGGAAGGGCATCCCCTTGCTCGGCCTGACGATCGGCCTGGCGATGATCGGCAACCTGGTTGCGGCCGGGCTGGCGGGCACGCTCGTCCCGCTCACACTCAAAGCCTTCAGGCTCGACCCGGCGCTGGCCTCCGCTGTCCTGGTGACCACCGTCACCGATTGCGTCGGCTTCGGGTTATTCCTGGGGCTGGCGACGTTGTTCCTGCCTTACCTGACCTAGCCCTGCCTCGGGCAGGCAGAGGCCGGTATACTCACAGACAAATTCAAGCACGGAGGCCCCTCGACATGTTTACGCTATCTCTGACCGAAGAAGAGCGCACCATCCTGGCGATGGGGCGATGGTGCTGGAAGATTATATCCCCGACCTGCGGATGGAAGTGGCCGACACCGATAGCAGCGACCTGCGCGAGACGCTCAAACATCAGGAAGCTGTGCTCAAGAAAATCCTGGCGGCGCTCAAAGCCGGCACATGAACGCCCGTTGACCCCGCACCGGGCAGCCGGGAGCCCCGGCGGCTGCGATCAGAGATTGAGAACAAAAGCACCAGGCGGCTTATGCAGCCGCCCGGTGTTCTGATCATCATGGCCGGCTGGACGGTCGGTTAGTCGGCGGCGCCGCCTGCGCGGGCCAGGTCGCTGAGGGCGTCGCCGGGATAAGCCTCGGTGCCGTGCTCGTGATGATCCAGACCCCTCAGCTCCTCTTCACGCGAGACGCGCAAGCCGAACGCAGCCTTGATACCGGCGAACATGAGCGCGCCCGTCGCCAGACACCACGCCCCGAACGCCACGACCCCGATCATTTGCGCGATCATCTGACCGAGGCTGCCGGTGTAGAACAGGCCGGTGTCCGTCGCAAACAGCCCGACAGCCAGCGTGCCCCAGATACCGGCCATCAGGTGGACGGGCACGGCGCCCACCGGGTCATCAATCCTGGCGCGCTCGAGCCAGAACGTCCCCAACACGACCAGGACGCCGCCCACCGCGCCGATCAGGATGGACGCCGCCGGCGTCACCCAGGCACACGGCGCCGTGATAGCCACCAGGCCGGCCAGCACGCCGTTGAGCGTCTGTCCCAGGTTGGGCTTCCGGGTCAGAGACCAGGCGGTGATGAGGGCCGCCAGCGCGCCGCCGGCCGCTGCAATGTTCGTGTTAGCGGCGATCAACGCAATGGCATCGGCGTTGCCGCCGGCCGCCGCCAGTTGGCTACCGGGGTTGAAGCCGAACCAGCCCAGCCAGAGGATGAACACGCCCAAGGTCGCCAGTGAGACAGAGTGGCCGGGGATGGGCCTCGGCTTGCCGTCTTTGGCGAAGCGGCCCAATCGCGGGCCGAGGAAGAGCGTGCCGACCAGCGCAATCCAGCCGCCCACGCTGTGCACGAGGGTCGAACCGGCGAAGTCGCGAAAACTGGCGCCATCCGTGAAACCCAGATCGCCGAGCGTAGAGAGCCAGCCACCGCCCCACAACCAGTGCCCGGCAATGGGGTAGATGACCGCCGAAACGACAAAGCTGTAAACCAGGTAGGAGACGAACTGCGTGCGTTCCGCCATCGCGCCGGAGACGATGGTGGCGGCCGTGCCGGCAAACACCAACTGGAACAGCCAGAACGCCAGCACGGGCAAGCCAAAGACATCGCCGGCACCTGTCGGATCGAGCAGAAAGCCGCTCGTGCCGATGACGCCCCCGGCGCTGGCGCCGAACATGAAGGCGTAGCCGATGGCCCAGAAGGCCAGCGTGGCGAAGACGAAATCAATGACATTTTTGAACAGGATATTAACCGTGTTCTTGGAGCGCGTCAGGCCCGCTTCCACAAAGGCGAAACCCGCCTGCATAAAGAAAACCAGGAAGGCGGCCAGCAACACCCAGACGGTGTTGAGTCCGCGCGTGACCTCGGCGATGGGGTCAGCCTCCTGCGCGAAGACCGGCCGGGCCACCGCCAGCAGCGCGATGCTGACCAAGGCTGGCGCGCCGACCCAGCGTACCCATTTGAACAGTCCAAGCCTCATTGTTTTTGACATGTTTTCCTCCAAATGAGAGACGCCCCGACCACCAGCAGGCTGTGGTCGGGGCGTCTCGGCCCAAACAAGTTTCACATTGTGCAAGCGTCAGCTTGGCATCGTTAGCCTATCAAGAAACCGCCGTTTCGCTCAACACCCGAACAGGCCACTCCTCCCACCGAGAAAGCGCCGCTCCTCTTCAGGCAAAGCGCACAAACTCTCACCCGTTGAGGGGCGCACGCAGACCCGCCTGCAAGGCCACGGCTACTGCCGCCGCTCGATTGCTGACGCGCAGCTTTTGCAGGATGTGATCTACGTGCTTTTTGACGGTGTTGGGGGTGATCAGCAGCGCCTCGCCGATCTGTTTGTTGGTCAGGCCCTGCGTCATCAAGCCCAGCACCTGACGCTCGCGATCGGTCAGCTCGTCGAGCGGCGAGGGCGCCGCGCGGCCGGCGCCGACCGTTTCGCCGCGCATTGCGTCGGCCACTAGCCGCCGAAAAGCTTTGCGATCAAACAACGCCTTCTCCACAAAGGCAAAGACGCCGTGCTCTTCATAAGCGCGATCTACTTCTTCCGGGCTGTCCATGCCGCTGACCACAATCGCCGTCACCTGGCGCTGGCGGGCCACTTGCAACAGCCGATAACCATCACGGTTCTCCTGACGCGCTTCGCTGCTGGCAAGATTGAGATCCACGATCGCCAGCGCGAAATTACCGCGCTGCAGCTCGCCGCGCGCCCCGGCATAGCTGCCGGCGAAATGCAGGTCGTAATCGTCCAGCAACTCTGCATACAGGTCACGCCACTGAGGGTTGTCTTCCACAACCAGGATATTCTTTGAGGTCATAGGATCAGTCGAGTGACAGGGGGACGCACACGCAAACAAGCGGGCAGGTGCCTCCTAGCTGACTTGTCTCCATGTTTGTCAAGCTACCTGTTGCTCCGTTTGGCCGCCCGCGCCGTCGCCACCGGCAGCCGGATGATGAAGGTACAGCCCTGCACGGTCGGGTTTGGCTCGGCCAGACGGATACTACCACCGAAGCGCTGCACCCACGATTTGACCCACCACAACCCGAAGCCCATCTTGCGCCCGGAGTCCTTAGTGGTAAACGAGGCGTCGAAGATGCGCTCGCGGAGCTCGGGCGGCACGCCCGGCCCGTTGTCCGCGATGCTCAGCTCCACCCAGGTTCGGGCCGCTTCGAGCGCATCAGCGGTCACGCGTCCGCTGACCGTAATCAGGCCCTTCCGCTCGCCGATCGCCTCCACGGCGTTCTCGATCAGGTTGACCAGGACGAGCTGCAACTGCTCCTCGGCGGCGGAAACCGCCGGCAACTTGCCCAGCCAGCGGGCCCTCAGGCTGATCCGCCTTGGGCAGGCGACGCGGGCGACGGCGGCTTCATAGCACTTGAGCACCGAGACGGCCTGCAGCGGAAAGGGGCGGATACCGGCAAAGGTCTCACGCGCTGTCGTCATCGCGGTGCGCGCATTGCCCTCGATAGCAGCCAGCTTCTTGCAAACAAACGGGTCATCTAGCAGATCGGGCCGCTTCTCCTTCAGGCCTTCGACCAGCTGAGGGATAACGCCGACCATGTTATTGATGCGGTGGATCAGGTTCGCGGCTATGTCGCCGAGCACGGCAAAGGTCTCGGCCACGGCCTGGCGCTCCTGCGCCAGCTTGATCTGCGTCAGCGCCTCGGCCTGCTGGAAGGCGACGGCGGCGTGGTTCGCCAGGCTGGTGAGCAGGCGTGTCTCCCAATCGGAAAACTCGCGCGGGGCCTGGGTGTACACGCTGAACGCGCCCAGCGGCGCGCCCTCGCGCCCGATGAGGGGCACGGCCAGGCCCGAAACCCATTTTAGTGTGTCCACCAGCCGACGGCGCTTGAGGCGCGGGTCCGTCGGCAGATTTGCGCTGTAGACCGGGCGGCGTGTGAGCACTGCCTGGCCAAGGAAGCTGCCCTCCAAAGGGACGCGGTAGTCGGGCCGGATCATGGTGATATTGGCCGCGCGCAGCCGCAAGTAGCCGGGGTCGGCGTCGAACTCCCAAACGGCCGCGTGCGGCACGTTGAGCAAGTCGAGGGCACGCTGGATGAGCAGGCCCAGCAGTTCGTCCGGCGAGGAGCTGACGAGTTTGCCGGTGATGGCCTCCAGCGCGGCCAGCAGCTTAGCCTCCTGGAGGGCAATGACGGCCTGCGTCGCCAATGACTCCAGCACGCGCTGATGTTCGACCTCGAAGGCGCCGGCCCGCGGGCTTTCGACATTCAGCACCCCTTCCAGCCCCCCGCCCGGCCCAAGCATCGGCACGGCCAGCTCGGAGCGCATCTCCAGCTCCGGATGAATCGGCACGTAGACCTCGGACCACGGCGGCAGGCGGGTATCGGCGATGAGGGCGGACTGCCGATGGCGGGCGACCCAGGCCATGACGCTGGTCGGTTCGTCCAGTGAAAGGTCGCGCTCGAACTCCGGCGCGATTGGGCCGGGATAAGTGGCGCGCAGGCGGAGCAGGCGGGCGGGTTTATCCAACAGCCGGAACGAACCGTATTCTGCGCCGGTCAGCGCCTGCGCGCTCTGGAGGATTTCGGCCAGCGTCTCATCCAGGCTGGAGCGCGAGCTGATCAGCCGCTCGGCGCGCCGCAACTGCTCCAGCTCATCCACCTTGCGCTGCAACGCGCGATTGATGGCGTCGAACTGACGCGTGTTGTAGATGGCGATGGCGGACAGCGGCACGAAGGCATCGAGCAGGCGCAGTTCGTCGTCGGTGAAGCAACGCGCCTCGCGCAAATCCACGTACAGAGCACCCACCGGCTGATCGGAGACGAGCAACGGGTAACAAGCCGAGGTGTGGATGCCGGCCTGGCGCTTGAGGGGATGAAACGGCAGGCCGCTATCATAGGAGAGGACGCGCCGCCGCGTGCGCAGGGCCGCCGCGCCCACGCCGTCCGCACGCGGCACGTCGCCCACGACGGGGGTGCGCTCGCCGGCCGAGACACGACTGGCCGGGTCGAAGGCCCCGCACGCCGCATCGTACGTGTAGATCACCGCCGCGGCGTCGCTGCCCATCAGTTTGGTCGCTGTGTCCGCGATCAGTTGGAGCGCTTCGCGCAACGACGTCTCCGGGCCGAGACGCAACATACGCGCCCCGGCCTCGCGCAGAAGATCGAGCGCCGCCGGCCAGTTCGTGTTCATCGCCTAAAAGACGGAAGACTAAAGACCGCCGATCAGTCTTTAGTCT
>JBBIQY010000014.1:0-51047 GCA_037442085.1 Anaerolineae bacterium | reverse complement strand
CCCAGCCTGAGTGTTCGGATCGGTTCATGGAAACGGCAACGGGCTTGCACAATTTGCGTGTCCGCCATCGCAAACGTGCGCTTCGGCGATGATGCCAAAAACCCTATTTCTTATAACGTCTATTACCATTGTCATTGTCGTCGTCATCGTTGTCGTTGTCGTCGTCATCGTTGTCGTTGCTGTTATCGTCGTTACCGTTCCCATTACCGTTGTCGTTCACATTGGCATTACCATTGCCGTTGGTATTCGCATTGCCATTCACGTTGCTGTTGCCGTTGGTATTGGCGTTGGTGTTGCTGTTGGCAATGCCATTATCGTTGGTATTCGCATTGCCGTTCCCATTGTCGTTCACGTTGGTGTTGCTGTTGCCGTTGGTATTGGCGTTGGCGTTGCTGTTGCTGTTGCTGTTGGCATTGCCGTCATCGTCGGATTGGGCCGAGACCAGGACGAGGGTGCCATCTGCGGCGGCGCGCACCTTCAACTCGACGGTATCGCCAATCCGGATCGTGTCCTTGATCTCGGATTGCGCTTCGATCCGAACCTTCTTGTCGGAAACGACCCAGGCGGCAGGCGCCATTGACTCGACGACACCGGTCAGGCTTTGCGTGACTTGGGTGGCGGTGGGTTGAAGAGAGGCCGGGGCGCTCGGTCCGCTATCGGCGGGCAGGGACATGGGGCTGCAAGCCGCCGAGACGGCGGCGAGCAGGATGAGGCCGATGGAAAAAAGGCGGCGGAGGGTGGGGTGAATAAACATGGTGTCTTTTCCTGGTTGAACGCGCCGAGGCCGGAAGCCCCGGTCGCAAAAGTTACTGGCCGAAGGTGGATAAAACTCTGAAAATCACAGCATCCGTATCGCGATAAACCTCCTGCAAGCCGGGGTCGGCGGCGGCGCGCTTCAGAAAAGCCTCGTGGTTCAGGTCCGTCAGCACGTACTCGCCGCCGAACCGGCTGGCAATGCTCTGGCTGGGATTCCGGCGCTGGCCCCGGGTGATCGCCACCCACTCGTCGTAAAGCGCCGAGTCGTAGAACTGCATGTAGGTGGGGTCGAGGCCGATGGTGTACAGGTTGTCGGTGTTGTAGAAGAACAGCCGGGGGAAGTCGTCCCAATCTGTCTGAAAGACCAGGCTGCCTGGCGTACTGTTGGCTTTCAGCCAGTCCGACGCAGCGGCGTAGCGGCTGGCCGCCGGCGAATCCGCCATTGCGGTGCGCGCCTGAGTCAAAGTGAGCGCCAGTGGTAGAACCAGTGCGCCTGCCAGGAGCGCGGGCAGCCACTTCAGCCAGCGCCGTTCGCTCAGCCAGCGTTCGAGTTCGGGCGCGAGCACCAGCGCAGCGAACACCAACGCCAGGGCCGGGAAGTATTCGATGAAGCGCCGTGATTTGAAGAGCATGACGCCGAAGACCAGCGCCAGCGCGAAGGTGGTCAGGGTCACGCGGTTCCAGCGCTGGCCGCGCCAGCCCAGCGCCAGTACGCCGATGATCAGCGCCCCGAGCGCGAAGCCTGAATTCTCGACCAGCACCCAGGTGTTGTAGGGATACCACTCGTTGCCGACCGAGATCGCCGTCGCCTCCGGCCCGATTTTGGGCAGGACGTGTTGCGCGATGAAGTTCAGGTTGACCGGGAAGTAGGGATTGACGATCAGCCCGAGCGCGAGGCCCAGCAGCGGGTAAGCGTAAGCCAGCGCCCGCCATTCCAGCCGCCGCTCGACCAGCCAGTTTGCGGCGACGTACACACCGGCAACCAGGGCCAGCAGCGGAAAGGCGTTGTAGAACCAGACGTACACGAACCCCAGTGGGATCAGCGCGCGATAGCGGCGGTGTAGCAGCCAGTGTAGGCCCAGCGTCAACACCAGCAGCGAGGCGGCCTGCGCGCGCGGCATGCTCAGGCGATACAGAAATGCCTCCGAGACGGCGAACAGGCCCAACGCCCACAGCGCCGGCCAGCGCACGTCCTGACCGCGCAGCAGCCACCAGATTGCCGTGAAGGCCAGGGCCGGCATCACCACGCTCGCTAGCTTCGCGCCGAGGATCAGCCCAGCGGGCGTACCGTCCCAGGCAAACAGACTCAAATACACATGGTGCAGGAAGTGATGGTTGTAGTAGGCGTCGGCTTTGAGGATGGTGAGAGGCAGCCAGACAAAGTCCGGCGTCAGGCCCTGCTGGCGCATCAACCAGGCCATGCGCATGTGGTAGTAGCCGTCATTATCGGCGAGGCTGGGTGTGGCGAACTGCACCAGGGCGAAGAGGGCGGCGAACAAGCCCCAGACGCCGAGCGCCAGCGCGAGAGTCCGGCTGTTGACTCGGGCTGCCGCCGACCTGCGCCACGCTGAGGCCGGGATAGTCTGCAAGAGTTGGATAGGAAGGGAACGCATTGCCTGTATGTGCCCGACTCTTTCCTGCCTGATAGGTGCGCTTTGCATCACAGTCGGCAATGCCGGAGAAAAGTTACGGCCACCAACCGGCGTGATATAACTCTCATGCTGCGCTCAGATTTGGGCGCGCATTGGCTGAACCGGCCAAATCCGATAGTTGCAGCCGGAAATCATCCCGTCATGATCTGGGCTTATTCACAAGCGATTGCTGTGCGGTTGAGGGCGTGGGCGGTGGTCAGTGTGTTGGCCGGCCTGCTTCTCCTTGCCAGCGGCGAGCCGTTCGGGCGCGGCTTCGGCATTCAGGCCGTAGCCTGGGGCCTGATTAACGGCCTGATCGCCTGGGCAGGGCTGCGTAGCGCGCAGAAGCGCGTGCGCCCACCGGAGGCCGAGGCACGGCATCTGCTGCGGCTGCTGTGGCTCAACGCCGGCCTGGACGTGATCTACCTTGTCATCGGCGCGGCAGTTATCGTTTTTCTCGGGCAGACGAACCTGGAGGTGAACGGCCATGGCTGGGGCGTAGTAGTACAGGGCGCGTTCCTGCTGGCCTTCGATGTGCTCCACGCGCTGCGCCTGCCGCCCGAACCCCGCCTGCCCGCCGTCTCGTTCTTTACCGGACCCGAGCATCAGCCCTTCACTCTCCGACCCCCAATCTCTGATTTTTCTAGACCTCCACACTCGAGAACTCGGGCTCGGGCAGCCCTGCTCGTTCACGGCTTCCCCGGCACGCCTGGCGAGATGCGTGCGCTCGCCGAGTCGCTGCACCGCGCAGGCTGGACGGCGCGCGGCTTGTTATTACCCGGCTTTGGGCCGGACATTCCGACTTTGATCTACCGTTGCTCTGCCGATTGGGTGCAGGCGGTGGAGGCTGAACTGACCGCGCTAAGGCGTGAGCACGAGTGCGTCATCGTCGTCGGTTACTCGTTTGGTGGAGCGCTGGCGGTGGCTGCGGCATCCAACGCCACAGCGTCCGGTGTCCCGGTGAACGGTCTGGTGCTGATTGCGCCATTCATGGTTGCTCAACCGTGGTGGCAGACGGTGCTGTTCACGCTTGCCGGCCCATTTCTGCCGTACGCCTTCAAGCCTTACGCGCGCGCCAACTTCAACGACCCGCGCTTCCGGCATGTGATGGATTCGTTTATCGGTGGCGCGGACCTGGACGACCCCGAGCTGCGCCGGGCACTGCGCAACCTGGCGGTGCCGGGAACGGTTTTGCAAGAAGCAGCAAAGACGGCTGGCGCATACCGCGAGGCGGAACACGTGCGGGCGCCGGCCCTGATCGTGCAGGGCACGCGCGATGAGATTGCACGGCTGACCGATACCTCCCGCCTGCTCAAAGCTTTTGGCGGGCGCGCCCGCCATTTGCGGGTGGAGGCGGGTCACAATCTGCTGGAGCCGGATAATCCTGCCTGGGACGAAGTGGAGCAGGCTGTGCTGGAGTTTGCAGCGGAGGTGTATTTCGCTTCGGCTCCCTAGGGCGACTCAAAACGAAGACGGGCCGCGTTTGCGCGCCGTCCGTCTTCGTTTCAATTCGCGCGGTTTGTGTGAGGGGGTCAGGCTTCGGCCTCCGCCTCGCCGCCGCGCTGGCCGAGCTTCTGGTCGAGCATCAGAAGCGCCACCGGCGAGTCGCCGGCCATCTTCAGCCAATCCACCACCTGTCCAACGTTCTTCTCTTCCTCAACCTGCTCGTTGATGAACCACTGGAGCATGGTCTGTGTGGCGTAGTCGTTCTCCTTGGCCGCCAGCGCGTACAGGTTGTGAATGGAAGCGGTGACTTTCTGCTCGTGCCCAAGCGCCATCTCGAAGGCGTCCAGCGCCTTGGCGAATTGGCCCGCCGGCTCGGCGATGGCCCGAAGTTGGGCGCGCCCGCCCCGGTCGTGCATATGGTCGAACAGGCGCAGGGCGTGCAGGATTTCTTCCTCGTACTGCTTGCGCATCCAGGCAGCGAAGCCCGGCAGGCTGGCGCTCTCGAAGTAAGCCGAAGCGGCTAGGTAGGCGTAGGCGGACGAAAATTCAAGGTTGATCTGGTTGTTCAGGGCGTCCCGAACGGACTGGCTTAACATGGTTCTGCTCCTGGGTGAGATGATGGAGTTCGACCTGAATTTTATCACCCGGCTGGGGGGAAAGTATCGCGCGTCATGCCTTTGGCGCCGGTGGGGTCTGGCGAAGGCATTGCCTTCGCCGGACCCAGATCAAACTGCCAAGGCGAAGTTTAGAGATAAGCTCTTAACTGCCTCAGCGCCCGCCCCTTCGTGTAGTCGTCGCGCCGGAGACGCCGTGCTATAGTCCGCTGCATGGCGAATCATTTCGAACAACTGAAGACGTGGTGGGCCGAGCGCCGCGTCAAACTGCGCGACGCGGCGGTGAACGTGCGGCGCGCTTTTTCCCTGGTGTGGGACGCGCACCGGCCCTCGGCGCTGGCGATGCTGGCCTGCACCCTCATCGGCTCGCTGCTGCCAGCCGCTCAAGCCTGGGTCGGCAAGCTGATCGTGGATCTGGTGGTCAACGCCATCAACGCGCAGGCCGGGGCGCTGGCCGGCTTGCAGGCCGTGCTGCCCTACCTGGCCCTGGAGTTTGGCTTGTTCGTGGTGCAGTCCGCCAACGGCCAGGCGCGGCGCTTCGCCGAACATGTGCTCCACGCCCGCCTCAACCTCAGTCTCAACTCGCGCATCATCCGCAAGGCGCTCGACCTCGACCTGACCCACTTCGAGAACGCCGAATACTACGACAAATTGCAGAACGCGCGCCGCGAGGCCGACTGGCGCAGCCTGCAAATCGTCAACGGCGGCTTCTACCTGGCGCAGAACCTCATCACGCTGCTGTCGTTCGCCGGATTGTTATTCCTCTTCAGCCCGTGGCTGGCCCTGCTACTGTTTGTCGCCACCCTCCCGGCCTTCATCGCCCAGAGCCGCTACGCGGAATTGAACTTCCGCGTCCTCTCCTGGCGCGCGCCCGAGGCCCGCAGGCTGTATTACCTCGAGCACCTGCTGACTGACTATGACGCGGTGAAGGAAGTCAAGCTGTTCGGCCTGGGCGAGCCGCTGTTGGGCCGCTACGCCGATCTGTTCTGGAAGTTCCTGCGCGAGGACCAGCTCATCGCGCAGAAGCGCAGCCTGGCCTCGCTCGGCTGGGGGCTGGTGGCGACGCTCTCCTACTATGTGGCTTATGCCTGGATCGTGTGGCGCGCCGTCGGCGGTGAGATCACGCTGGGCGATATGACGATGTACCTCGGCATTGCACGCTCCAGCCAGGGCATGTTCGAGGCCATCTTCTATGGCCTGAGCGATCTATACGAGAATGGCTTGTTCCTGAGCAATCTGTTCGCCTTCCTTGCGCTCGAGCCGCAGATGACGCTGGCCGTCAACGCGCGCCGCGCGCCGCGCCATATCCACCATGGCATCGAGTTCCGTAACGTCTCGTTCAAGTACGCAGGCCAAGAGACGTATGCGCTGCGCCGCGTCAGTTTCACCATTCACCCCGGCGAGAAGATTGCGTTGGTCGGGCGCAACGGCGCGGGCAAGACCACACTGATTAAATTGCTCACCCGGTTGTATGACCCGACCGAGGGTCAGATCCTGCTGGATGGCGTGGATTTGCGCGACTATGATTTGAAGGATTTGCGCCAGCGCATCGGCGTGATCTTTCAGGATTTCGTACGCTACCACCTGCCGGCGTTCGAGAACGTCGGCTTCGGGCAGATCGAGGCGCTGGCAGATCGCCAGCGCATCGTGACTTCGGCAGAGAAGAGCGGCGCGCATCCCATCATCGCTGCTCTGCCGGAGGGCTATGAGACCAGCCTAGGGCGCTGGTTTGCCAAGGGCCGCGACCTATCCGGCGGCGAGTGGCAGAAGATTGCCCTGGCTCGCGCCTTCATGCGCGACTGCGAGGTGATTGTGCTGGACGAGCCGACGGCGGCGCTGGACGCCGAGAATGAGCTGCGCGTCTTCGAGCAATTCCGCGCTCTCACCGAAGACCGGATGGCCGTGCTGATCAGCCACCGCTTCTCCACCGTGCGCATGGCCGACCACATCTACGTCCTCGAGGACGGTGCGATCAGCGAGCATGGCACGCATGGCGATTTGCTGGCGCGCGGCGGCACTTACGCTCGCTTGTTCACGCTTCAGGCAGAGAGTTACCGATAGGGGGATAGGGGCAAGGGTCACCTGTCCTTTGTTACCCGTTATTCCGTGTGCCCCTGCTGGATGCGCGCCAGGCATTTCTCTGCCTTGAGCCGGATGGTGCGCGCCGGGGCCTCGTCCGCCACACGCTGGACGACAGGGACAGCGCTTTGGCTGGCGCTGCCCAGCGCGCCCAGCGTCTCGAGCGCGTAGCTGCACGTTACCCACAGGGCCTGATCGTGTTCCTCATCGTACCCTTCGCGCTCGGGGACGGCCCAATCCTCGGCCGGCAGCGCCAGCAGGTTTTGCAGGATGGCGGTCAGCGGCGGCACAGCGCGCACATCGCCGATTGCGCTCAGGGCGCGCATCGCCTGCCAGCGCGGACTGGGCTGGCCGTCGGTCAGCGCCACGCGGATCAGGGCATCCACCGCCTGGCGACTGCGCAGCCGCCCCAACAGCTCCGCCGCCTGGGCGCGGATGCTGTAGTCCGGGCTGTAGAGCGCTTCGATCAGCGGCTCCACAGCGCGCTGGTCGCCCTGTTCGCCCAGGGCCAGCGCTGCCGCCTGGCTTAAGCCCTCGTCGTTGCCGTTCTGCACGACTTCCAGCAGGGCTTCGGTCGCGCGCGGATCGTGTATCCACCCCAGCAAGGCCGCCGCGCGCCGGCGGGCATAGGCCTCCAGCTCTTTGGCGCTTGGGCCAATCCCCAGCCAGCCGGTTGGCCGCTTCAGTCGGGGCGGCTTGTGTTGGCCGTTCAACACTCTGATCAGCGCGTCAAGGGCCGCGACGCCAAGCTTGCGCAGTTCAGCTTCACCCTGCAGCCGAATGGTCTCGTCAGGATGATAGAGCGTGTTGATGTAAATCAGGGTGTCGTTCATCGAAGCTCTACAGTTCGCGCTCGAGTGACGGCGATCAGGTCGGCGGGCGCCAGCCGCAGGTTCACGCCGCGCTGGCCGGCGCTCACGTGAATTGCAGGCTGTTGCAGCGCCGCCGCGTCAATGTAAATCTCAAAGCCTCGGTTGAGCAACGCCAGAGCCGAGATGCCGCCGGTTTGCAATCGGGTGAGCGCTTCCGCCTCGGCCTGCGTGGCCATCTGCAGTTTCTTCTCTCCCAGCGCCGCCGCCAGCGCCTTCAGGTTCAGTTCGCGCCCTGCCGGGGCCATCACCAGCAGCGGCTTCCGGCCTTTGCCTTCCCGCAGCACGACCAGAGTCTTATACACCTGATCCGGCGGGACGCCCAGCAGCGCGGCCGTCTCTTCCGCTGAGTGTTTGGCGGTGGAGAACCCAAAGACTTGATAGGCGATCTGGCGCGACTCGAGAAAGCGTGTCACGTTATTCCGAAAGGCCACGCGCCGAGGTTAGCATGCGCGGGACGGCTGCGTCAAGCGGAGATTAGGCAATTCAAATCAAACGTGGGGCGGCGCAACGTTGAGGAGGGATGTCAGGGATGATCGGTTACAGTCGTCATCCGGTTGCGGCGTAACCAACGCGTACACTCGGCGTCAATTGGACAGGTTTCCTCCATGCCACCTTTTTGGAAACGCACGTCGCCCGAGGTGTTGCCCGGCGCCGACCCGGAACAGGACTGTCTGCCGGCCACGGGCGCGGAGCCCGGCCCAGTTGCGCCGGACGCGCTCCGCGCGTGGCAGCCGCGCCGCACGCCCCTGGAACACTGGGCGGAGCGGCTGGCGCTGGCCATCGAGGAGCCGGTCACGCGCCTGATTAACGCTCCCCAGTTCAACCCGCTCTATTACTCGGGCACGCTCACCGTGCTGCTGCTTATCATCGTTGGCGTGACCGGCCTTTACCTGTTCTTCTTCTACGGGTATGGATATGAAGCCTCCTATCGCGCCGTCGCGATCATAGACAGCCTGCCCATCGGGCGCCTCATCCGCTCGATCCATCGCTATGCTTCGGGCGCTGCGCTCGTCACCAGCCTCATCCATGCCGTCCGTCTGTGGTACATGGGCCGCTCGCGCGGGCCGCGCTGGCTGGCCTGGGTCTCCGGCGTGGCGATGACGGTCCTGATCGGCCTGGGCGGGGTCACGGGATACTGGCTGATCATGGATCAGCGCGCCCAACTGATCACCGATACGCTGCTGCGCGCCTCACTCGCTTACACCGGCTTTGGTGAATGGCTGGCGAATCAACTGATCTTGATGCAGCGCCCCGGTCAGAGCGTGCTCCCGCTGGTCGGGCTGTTCCTGATCCACCTCGGCCTATACGGTATGCTCATCGGCCTGACGTGGCTACACGTGCTGCGCCGTGATAGCACGTGCGGTAATCTCTACGTCCCGCCTAATGCTCATCGGCCTGACGTGGCTACACGTGCTGCGCCTCCAGCGGCCCAAAGTGTTTCCGCACATCGCCTGGCTCATCGGCGCGTTGGCGGTCTTGCTCGTTGCCGCCGCCCTTATCCCGGCCGAGATGCTGCCGCCGATCAACCTCGAGCAACAGCCGGGTGCGGTGACGCTCGATGCGCTTTTTCTGCTCTGGATCCCGATCGCCTTACGCGCCGACCCTCTTCTGCCGTGGGTGGCGCTTGCCGTCCTGGCCGTGGGCGCAGCCGCCATCCCCTGGCTGGCACGTCCCGGTCAGCCGCCGCGCCTCGTGGTGGACGCCCCGCGCTGCACCGGTTGCACCAAGTGCGCGATTGATTGCCCGTACCAAGCCATTGCCATGCGGCCGCGCACCGATGGCCGCCGCCATAAGTATGTGGCCGTCGCAGACCAGAACCGGTGCGTCTCCTGTGGGCTTTGTCTGGGCGCGTGCGATGTGCTGGCCCTCAGCCTCGGCCCGCAACCGGTGACAGCACTCGAGCACAGTGTCCTGCAGCAACTGGCGCGTGACAAAGCTCAGGCCGGCGGCCAGCCTGTCACGCTGGTCTTCACCTGCGAACGTCATGCTGCTCAAGGCGCACGGCCCTATCTCGATCATACCGTCGTGCGCGCGGACGGCGTGTTTTCCGTCATCCCGCTGCCCTGTGTGGGTGCGCTGCATCCCAACCTCATTACACGCGCGCTGGGCGCCGGCGCGGCGGAGGTGCGCGTGGTCGGCTGCCCGCCCAGTGATTGCGCCCAGCGCGAGGGGAACCAGTGGCTGCACGAGCGGCTGGCGCGCTTGCGTCTCCCGCGCCTCAAGCGCGCCGATCAGAATGCAGCCATCGTCACGCGCTGGCTGCCCCCCAACGATTTTGCGCTGGCCCTGAGTGACGCCGGCCCGGATTTTGCGGGCACGTATCCCTGGGCCGGGTTCGCTGAGCTGCGGCCGTCCCCCGCGGGCTTGGCTCGCTTCAAACCCCTCAACTGGCGCAACTACGTTGTCGCCTTCGGTTTTCTGGCGCTGGCCCTGGTGGCGCAGGTCGCAATCAGCCGTCTTTGGTTTCAGCCGAAGCCGGAGTACGACGTGCTGACGCGCGTCGCCGTGCCCGACCTGGCGCAGCGCGTGATCGCGCTGAAGATGGAGCCGGTTCGCCTTGCGTTGGAAGTGGACGGGCGGCCGCTATGGGAGCGGACTTATGCGGCCGACGAACTGACGCACATCGGCCCCATCTTCTCGGAATTGACGCTCGAGCCGGGCGTTCATCACCTGCGCCTGGCGGCCTCCGGCGCGGGCTGGACGGTGGTGCTGCTGGATGACACGCGTGACTTGCGCGCCGGCCAGATCGCCTGGCTCCAGCCCGATAACCAACGTCTGCCGGAGGCTGCCTGGCGTTGAGCGATGCCCTTACCGGTTGCGCCCGTACTGCTCGTGGCTCGACACCCAGTCGGAGGACGAGATGGCCGAGGCCAGCGACAGCTCACCCGCCAGCGCTACGCCGGCGATGATCTCCGCCAGCTTGTTGACCTTGCCCTTGCCGTAACAGTCCATCACCTCCAGGCACTCACGCTGAGTGGGCAGGCCGGTGCCGCCGCCGTATGTCGCCACAATCAGTGAGGGGATGGTCAGCGAGATGTAGAAATCGCCGTCCGGCGTGATCTCGGGGTAGATGATGCCGGCGGATGACTCGGAGACATTTGCCACGTCCTGGCCGGTGGCAATGAAGATGGCGGTGATGGCATTGGCCGAATGCAGGCCGTTGTTGTTGGCATGTGACATGAACGAGCCGATGCCGGCCACGCCGGCGTGATACAGCAGGCTCTCCGGCTCGACGCGCAGGTTCTCGATTAACACGCTGCGCTTGACGGTACACTCCGCCGTCACCCGCTTGCCGCGCGTGCGCATGATGTTGACTTGCGAGGCCTTCTTGTCGGTGGCGAAGTTGGACTCCAGGTAGAAGCGTCGGATGCCGGGATAGTTGTCAATGATCCAACTGCTGGCGGCGAACGTCGCCCGCCCAACCATGTTCTGCCCGGCGGCGTCGCCGGTGTAGTAGTTGAAGCGCAGGTAGGCAAACTTGCTCGCCAGGTATGGGTCAATGTTCAACAGCTTGGCCACGCGGGACGAGGCCTCCGCTTCCTCGCGGATCTTATCCATGTTCTGCTCGACCCACTTGACAAACTCCCGCGCCTGGCGTGCATCGTCGAAGACGAAGACCGGTGCGCGCTGCATGGCGTCGGCCACCACCGTACACTTGACGCCGCCGCTCAGGTTGAGCACCTTGATGCCGCGATTGTAGGAGGCGACTAGCGTGCCCTCCGAGGTCGCCAGCGGCACGATGAAATCGCCCTGGGCGTGCTCGCCGTTGATGCGGATCGGCCCGGCGAAGCCGAGCGGCACCTGGGCCACGCCGGTGAAGTTCTCGCAGTTACCCTTGGCCTGGTGTGCGTCCCACGAGTATTGGAAGATATGGTGCAGGGGTCGGCCGCTCTGTTGTTTGACGAACTCCTGCCGCTTCCTGACGATCTCCGGCGAATAGTCATCCTGCGGGTCGCGCGGGATCCGTACCAGCCCATCCTCGGACTCGGCGATGGCGTCCTCGACCTCGAACGTCAGCTTGCCGAAAGGGTTCGCCTTGAAGCTCAGCTCCAGCTTGTGCTTACCGTGCTTCAGCGGTGGGCGCCCGATCGCCAGGGTGATGGTGCTGCGCAGGGGGAATGGCAGCGGCCGGCCAGCGGCCAGTTGCTGCGGCGTCAGCCGGGTGCCGTCGCCCAGGCGCATCTCCACCGCCGAGAGCGGCACCGCTTCACCGTTGATTTTGATGCTCAACAGCTCGGCAAACTCGGCGTCGCTCAACCGGTTCTTCACCGAGAACTCGACACCGTTGGCCGTGTTCTTGAGGCTGCGGAACGTGTACAACTGCTTGAGCAGCATGCTTGGGATCAACATGTCGGTGCTCCTGGCGTTGATTGGCGGATTGGGCAAGTGTGGCGCGATTATAGCCGGGAGCGCGCCGAGCGAGAATGCACTTACTGCGCAAAAACAACGGCGGACGCGCCCGGCGTCCGCCGTTGCAGGGGAGCAGCAGCGGTCTACTGATCGAGCCGTTTGGGGTTTCCGAACGCCGGTTTACCCTGGATCTCCTGCCAGCGCCTGGTCGCTTCTTCAGCCTTCACCCACCATTCGGTCACGATCTGGCCGTGCGTGTCGGTAAAGGCGAGCGTCGGTTTGCGCAGGAGCAGCACGCGCAGGGCCTCCACCAAGGCGGGGGCCTCCGGCCGGGCGGTCAGGCGCAGCCAGTGGTTTGGCTCCCACTCCAGTTGTACGCTGCCGCCGTTGTAGGTGCCGGCCAGCTTGAAGTGTGGCTCCACGCTTACCGTGTCGAGCCACAGCCCGCCCAGGCGCATCTCCCACAGGCTGTTGCGGACGCGCTCGGCCAGCAGGTAGGGCCTCTTCTCCGGGACGGCGTAAAACCATTTCAAGGCCGGGGTCTTCATCGGGCGGTCAGGCCTGGGTTTTCAGTTTGGCTTGCGTTTTGGCTTTGATTTCAGCGAGGGCGCTGCGCACCGCCTCCACCAGCTTGTCGCGCGAGGTGGGCTTGAGCAGGTAGCGGCGCGCGCCTGCCTCCAGCCCGGCGGCGATTTCCTCCACCCGGTCGCGGGCAGTGAAGAAGATGACCGGCGGCAGGGTGTAGATGCTCTTCAGGCGTTCGAGCACTTCCATGCCGTTCAGGTCCGGCATCATCATGTCGAGGATGATCAGGTCCGGCTTCTCGCGCGCGGCGATCTCCAAAGCGGCCCGGCCACCATTGGCCTTGAGCACGCGGTAGCCCTCGCGCTTGAGATTGAGCTCGAGCAGCGTGGCGGTATCCGGTTCGTCATCTACCACCAGGATCAGGTCACGCGCCTTAAGCGAGCGGGTCGTCATAGCTCCATCATACCAGCAAGCGTAAAGGTTCCTCAAGGAAACGCTTAATCGCCTGGAGGAACTGTGCCACCTCGGCGCCATCGGTGAGGCGATGGTCTGCGGCGCAGGTCAGCTTCATCCGCACACCCGGCACGAGCTGGCCGTCTTTGACCACCGGCACTTCTTTGGCCGCGCCCACAGCCAGGATGCCGGCCTCCGGCAGGTTGATGATGGCCGTGAAGTGCTCGATGTCGTACATGCCCAGGTTAGAGACGGTGAAGGTCGAGCCCTCGATGTCGCCCGGCTGGACCTTGCCCTCGCGCGCGCGGGCGGCCATGGCCTTCATCTCCACCGCAATCTGCGTGACCGTCTTTACCTCGGCGTCTTTGACGACCACAGTGAGCAGGCCGCTTGGCGTGGCCACCGCGTTGCCGACGTTGATGCGCCCCTTCTGGATAATCTTGTCACCGCCGAACGAGGCGTTGAGGTTGGGAAACTGGCGTAGCGCCAGCGCCACGGCCTTGATGACGAAGTCGTTGACCGAGGTCTTGCGCTCGTCGGGCAGCAGGGCGTTGATCTGCTTGCGCAGCGCGAGTGCCGCAGCCATGTCCACCTCCAGGGTGAGGTAGATGGCCGGGATGGTGGTGGTGGACTCGACCATGCGCCGAGCGATCAGGCTGCGAAGCTTGGTGAGCGGGATGATTTTGTCCTCGGCTTGCAGCGGGGGCGGCTGGGGAGCGGGCGCGGGCACGGCCTGCGGCGCGGCTGCCGGAGGGGGCACGGCCTGCGGCGCAGCGGGCGGGCCGGACTTGAGAAACGCTTCCACATCGCGCTTGACGATGCGGCCATTCGGGCCGCTGCCCGCAATCTGGCGGAGGTCTAGGCCGGCGTCACCGGCGATCTTGCGCGCCACCGGCGAGGCCAGCACTTTGCCGGTCGGGGTTGTGGCCGCCCTGGCCGGGGTCGCTGCTGCAACAACAGGCGCAGGGCCGGGCGCCGCAATTGTGGGAGCTGGCGCAGCCGGGGCCGCGCCCGTCGGCTTCCTGCCGGTCAGCGCTTCGATATCCACCGCTTCGTTCGGCTCGGCGATCACCAGCATCGGCGAGCCGACCGGGACAGGCGTGCCTTCCGCCACCACCCAGCCCTTGACCACGCCGCCGACGTACGCCTCCAACTCGACGGTGGCCTTGTCAGTCTCGATCTCGGCAATGATATCGCCCTTGGCGACGACGTCACCGACCTGTTTGAGCTTGCGCACCAGCGTGCCCTCGGCCATATCGAAGCCGAGCTTGGGCATAGGGACGACTTCAGCCATAAATGCTCCGCGTCAAGTGTTGCTTATCGCGCCTTCCGTGACGGGACACGCAACACGTTTACTTCAAAGCCTCTTTCACCGCCCTGACAATGTCATCCACGCTCGGCAGGGCGTAGCGTTCGAGGTTGCCGGCGTAGGGCAGCGGCACTTCTTTTTGCGCCACGCGCTGGATGGGCGCATCCACGTAATCGAAGCAGTCCTCGTACAGACGTGCGGCCACTTCGGCGCCGACGCCATAGGTGCGGTAGCTCTCCTCGACGACGACGCAGCGATTGGTCTGCTTGAATGAGTCATACACCGGCTCGAGGTCCAGGGGTCGCAGCGAACGCAGGTCGATCACCTGGCACTCAATGCCCTCTTCGGCCAACTTTGTCGCCGCTTTGAGCGACAGGCCGACCATCTTGGAATAAGCAACCACGGTGACGTGCCGGCCCTCGCGCTTTACATCGCTCTTGCCCAGCGGCAGCAGGAACTCCGTGTCGTCCGGTACTTCTGCCCGCTCGGAGTACATCGTCGCCTGCTCGACGAAGAATACGGGATCGTCGGTGCGGATGGCGGACTTGAGCAGGCCCTTAGCATCGGCGGCGTTGCTGGGAGCGACGACTTTGAGACCGGGGAAATGGGCGAAGAGATGCTCGAAGGTCTGCGAATGCGTGGCCGCGAGCTGGCGCCCACCGCCCGAGGTGGTGCGGAAGACCAGCGGGCAGCGGAACTGGCCGCCGAACATCGAGTGCATCTTGGCGGCGTGGTTGATGATCATATCCATCGCCAGGAAGGCGAAGTTGATGCCCATGATCTCGGCCACCGGGCGCAGCCCGTTCATCGAAGCGCCGACTGCCGCGGCAGCGATCATGCCCTCCGAGATAGGCGTGTCAATCACCCGCTCCTTGCCGAAGCGGTCGTACAGCCCCTGCGTTGCGCCATAGGTGCCGCCGGCCACGGCCACCTCCTCGCCCAGGACGACCACGTTCGGATCGCGCTCCATTTCTTCCGCCAGCGCGCTGGCAATTGCTTTGGCAATGGTCAGAACTGCCATAGTGGATTTTGGATTACAGATTGCCGATTGAACGAGAGGCCCGATTGCCAATCTTCAATCATCAATTGTCTATGTAGATATCGGTCCAGATTTCTTCGTTGTCCGGGAAGGGCGACTGCTCGGTGAACTGGACGGCGTCCAGCACGATGGCCCTGGCCTCGTCGTCTACGCGGTCAATCTCGACGGGCGGGATGCCGGCCTTGAGCAGCACGTCCTCGAACTTGCCGATCGGGTCCTCGGCCTGCCACTTCTTGATCTCTTCCTGGGTGCGGTACGGACGCTGGTCGCCCATCGAATGGCCGCGATAGCGGTAGGTGTGAACCTCGAGGAAGTATGGCCCTTTGCCGGAGCGGCAATGGGCGATGGCGGCCGCGGTCTTGGCGCGCACGTCGAGCAGGTCCATGCCGTCGGCCAGGTCGGTGGGGATGTTGTAGGCGCAGGCTTTCTGGCGCATCTCGGTGACCGCCGAGACTTTCTCGATGGGCGTCCACATGCCGTACTTGTTGTTCTCGCAGATGAAGACCACCGGCAGCTTGTAGACGGCGGCCCAGTTGAGCGCCTCGTGGAAGTAGCCGATGTTGGTCGCGCCGTCGCCGAAGAAGCACAACGTCACGCCGTCCGAGCCTTGATACTTATCGGCCCAGGCCAGGCCGGGCGCCAGCGCGATCTGCGCGCCGACGATGGCATGGCCGCCCCAGTAGCGCAGGTTCTTATCGGCCAGGTGCATGGAGCCGCCCTTGCCTTTGGAACAGCCGGTGGCCTTGCCCAGCATCTCGGCCATGGCCGCGCGCGCCGTCATGCCGCAGGCGATAGCGATGCCGTGGTCGCGGTAGCCGGTGATGACGTTATCCTGCGGTTGGCGGGCCGAGACCGCGCCGACGCCTGTAGCCTCCTGGCCAATGTACAAGTGCATGAAGCCGCCGATCTTGCCCTTCTGGTACAGCTCTTCGCACTTCTCTTCAAACAGACGGATGACCACCATCTGCTTGTAAAGTTCAAGCATCTCGGCCTTATCCATTGGCCCTCCATTCGGGGCGTTCAGGTTCGGGAGGTGGGGCGAGGGAGATATTAGGTCGCGACTCATCTTTGGGATTATACCATTGACAAGACGTAATATCTGGCGGGCTTTGCTCCTTAAACACGAGCTTGGGCGTGCTGCGGAAGCCGCCGTTGATGAACAGCGCGAACCGGTTAGCGGCCTCGTCCGCGTCGCTGTTCATTTCGCGGAACGCGACGCCTAATTCCTGCAGCCGCGCGTACGGCGTCGGTGTCGTCGCAATCGGGGCGACCGTAAAGACCGCTGACCGCCGCCGTCTACCGTCCGCGATCTGTCGTCTGCGGTCCGCCGTCCTCAACTCAAGTTAGCAAAGAACCGGATGTAAGTTTCGATGCCGCGATAGTAGTTGGGCAGGGACTGCTTCTCGTTGGGCGAGTGGATGTTGTCGTCGCGCAGGCCGAAGCCGAGCATGATCGAATCCACGCCCAGGATTTGTTTGGTCAGCACCACCACCGGCACGCTGCCGCCCGCCAGCTCGAACACCGGCCGGACGCCGAAGGTCGCCTCCAGCGCCGCCACCGCGGCCTGAATGTAGGCGGTGTCGCGCGGGATGATGGCGGCCGGGCCGCCCGCCAGGGCTTTCAATTCCCAACGCACCGTTTGGGGCGCGCGTTGCTCCAGGTAGGCCCGCAGTTGCTGCTCGACCTCGGCAGGGTCCTGGTACGGCACCAGCCGCATCGAGATCTTCGCCATGGCCTTGGCCGGCAGCACCGTCTTGCTGCCTTCGCCGATGAAGCCGGAGTACAGGCCGTTGATCTCCAGCGTGGGCCGCGCGCCGAAGCGCTCCACCGTGGTGAAGCCCTTTTCGCCGTACAGCGCCGGCGCGCCCGTCATCTTCAGCCAGACGGCGTCATCGTGCGGCAGGCGCCTCAGCTCGGCGCGCTCTTCGTCGGAGAGCGCGCGGACTTTGTCGTAGAAGCCGGGCAGGGTGATACGGCCGTCGGTGTCGTGCATGCCGGCGATCAGCTCACAGAGCGCCTGCGCCGGGTTCAAAATCGTGCCGCCGAAGGTGCCGGAGTGCAGGTCGTGGTCGGGGCCGTGGACCCACAGCTCGAAGTAGGCCAGCCCGCGCAACCCGTAGATGAGGCTGGGCAGGTTCTTCTCGATGATGCCGGAGTCGGCGTTGAGGGCCACGTCGCACTTGAGCTTCTCGGCATGCGCGCGCATGAACACGCTCAGGCTAGGCGAACCGATCTCCTCTTCGCCCTCCACCATCACCTTGACGTTGACGGCCAGCTCGTCGTGGGCGAGCAGCGCTTCGAGCGCCTTAAGGCAAGCGTGCACCTGGCCCTTCATATCGCTGGCTCCGCGTGCATAGAGGTAGCCGTCGTCGCGCACCGTTGGCTCGAACGGCCCCGCCGTCCATTCGTCGAGCGGATCCACCGGCTGCACATCGTAGTGGCCGTACACCAGCACGGTAGGTTTGCCCGGCGCGCGCACCCATTCGCCGTACACCACGGCATGGCCGGAGGTCGGCATGATTTCCACGTTCTGCAGGCCAATGCCCTCGAGTTGGGCGGCCACCCATTCGGCGCACCGTTGCATATCGGGCTTGTGTTCCGACAACGTGGAGATGCTGGGGATGCGAAGGAAGTCCTGGAGCTCGGCCAGGTAACGGGCTCGGTTTTGTGCGGCAAAGGCCAGAGCGCGGGCTGGTTCGGGCATGAGGGCTCCTTGAGAGGGGAGATTGGGGATTTGAGATCGCGGAGTGGATTGTAGCATGGTTACGTTGACGCCTTCTCGAACCTACGGTAACATTCCGCTCGTTCCGCGGGGCTTCTCCCGTTCGCTGAGAAGCCCTGCTTTTGTGTCGTAGTGGGAGTGGATGTCATGGCGGAAGAAAACGGTCGCCACGAAGCCGAAGCCCAACACGTCACCGCCGAGACGGTCACGCTCGACGGCGGCAGCGCTTACGTGATCAAAGCCGGCAAGGCCGAGTTGAGCCTGAGTGCGGCCAGCACCGTCTACGCCGAAACCGTGGACTTGCGTGAAAGCGCTGTCGGCTGGGCCGAGAGCGACCTGATCCGCGCCGACCTGGGCGCGCTGGGCGTCACCCGCGCTGAGACGGTGGCCGCTGACCAGAGCCTGGTGGGTGTGCTGCGTGCCAACCATGCTGCGCTCAACAGCTCGCTGGGCGCGGTGCTCGTGGCCGATAAGCTGGAGGTCAACAGCTCGCGAGCCTTGCTCATGTTGGCCCGCGAAATGAACGGCACGGCCTATACCCTGCTCGACGCACGCGGCGCGGCCCTGTTCGGCCTGCTGGCCGGCGCAGCGCTGGGCCTGGTGTGGCTCTTGGGCGGGAGGTTGGGCCGCCGCGACAATGACGAGTGAAACGGATATGATGTCGAGTGGAGCGGATCGAAAAACAGAGGCAGCAAAGACACGATCTTCACTTGTCCTCGCTGAATCCGTTCCATCCGTTTTTAGCCGAGCGAGGGTAGCTGTAGCGCGAGATTAAGACTCCTCGTGGAACAGCGAGAGGCGCTCCGGGAGAGAACCCCATGTCTGAGTTAGTTTTGAACGCCGAGAAGCGGACGGTGACCGGCAAGAAAGTCGGCGCCCTGCGTCGCGCGGGCTTACTGCCCGCCGTGGTGTATGGGCCGAATACACCGCCGCAGGCCATCCAGCTCGATGCTCGCGAGGCGACGCGCGTCATCCGCCACATCCAGGGTACGCAACTGGTGGACCTGAACATGGACGGCCAGACACGCAAAGTACTGGTGCACGAGCTTCAGCGTGACCCGATCCGAGGCAATATCACCCACGCTGACCTGTATGCGCCGGACATGAGCAAGACCCTGCGTGTGGCCATCCCCATCTTCCCGACCGGCTCATCGTTCGCCGTGACCAGCCTCTCCGGCGTACTGGTGCGCGGCCTCACCGACCTGGTCATCGAATGTTTGCCCGCCGACCTGATCCCCTCGGTGAATGTGGACATCAGCGTCATCACGGAGATCGGCCAGGCCATCTTCGTACGCGACCTGCAATTGCCGCCTGCGATCAAGATCCTCAGCGACCCGGACGAGATGGTGGCGCGTGTGACCTATCAGGCTCGGGAAGAGGACCTGACTGCTGCGCCCGTCGTCACGACCGCCGAGGTGGAGGTGGTGGAGAAGGGCAAGAAGGAGGAGGAAGAGGCGGAAGGCGGAGCGGCGGCCAAGAAATAGATCGCGGATCGAACGAGCGGGATCGTCAACGAATGGGCCGGAGCGTCGCTCCGGCCCATTGCTTTCGACAAAGCGGGCGGCATCTGCGACGGGCTAGTTGGCTCGGAGCGGCGCGGCCGTCGCGGGCGGGTTCGCCTTCGGCTTGCGGGTGACGGGCATCATCATGCGCTGGCCGGTGGCGGCGGCAACGTGCGCCAGGCCGCGAAAGGCCGCCTCGCGTACCAGCGGCGAATCGGCGCTGCGCAGCGCGGTGTATAACTCGCGAGCCGAGGCCGGGTCGGCCAGGCGGGCCAGCGCTTCCGCCGCCGCCAGGCGGATCGTCTCGGTGCCTTCCTTGAGCGCGCGGTTGAGCACGTCCACTGCGCCCTTGCCGGGAGGCACGCCGATCTGCTGGCTGGCGGCCCATTCCACCAGCCAGCCCTGGGACTCGGGCGGCAGGAACGGCTCGGGCGCCTGAGGGGCTGGCGCGGTCAGGTGCTGCTCCAGCGTCTCGATGGCGTTGCGCACGATCCACTCGCGCTCCTCTTTGCGCGCCTGCTCCAGTAAGGGGGCCGCCCACGGAGCGCGCGTTTCGGCCAGGCCGTAGACGGCGGCGCGGCGCGTGGCCAGATTGCTGCTTTTGAGCGCGTCGCGCAGGAAGTCGTGGCCGACTTCGGCGTTGCGGGCCAGCGCCTGCGCGCACGCCTGCCGCACCACGTCGTCTCCGGTGTGCAAGCCCTGCCGCAGCGCCTGGAGCGCCCCCTCGCTGCCTATGTTCGCCAGCGCCAGCGCAGCAGCCCAGCGCACTTCCAGATACTGGTCATTGAACAGCGCCGTCAGGCCGGAGATGCTGGCGGTGTCGCCGAGCGCCCCCAGGCCGAGCGCAGCGGCGCGGCGCGTGTACGGGTCGGGGCTGGTGAGCGCCTGCTTGAACAGGGCGCTGAGGGTCGGGTCGTTGGCGGAAACGAAGGCGGTCAACGCGCGGGCGCGCAGCGTCTCCGGCAGGTTGGCGTTGAGCAGTAGCTGGCTCAGACGCTTGAGCACCTCGCCGCGCCAGACGGCGCTGGGCGGCGCATCGCGCAGCCAGCGCGCGCAGTTGAGCGAATCGGAGTAGAGCACGTCGGCGGGTTGGGTGAGGGCGTGCTTCACGACCGGCAGCATGTCGCCCAGCGAGGCGAGGAAGTACAGCGTCCACGGCCAGAGCGGCGTGTTCGGCTCCGGCCTGGGCAGTTCGGCCTGTGGTGCGAGGGCCGTGGCCGCGCAATATGCGGCCAGCAGGCTGTGGCGGAACGTGATCCGGTCTTTGCCCTGCCGCGTCAACACACGCCGGTTCATCATCTGGTCGAGGAAGGCGTTGGCGTCCAGCTCGTAGTCGCCGTTGGGCAACAGGAAGCAGGGTGCCACCAGATCGCGGGCGGCAGCGCGGCTCAGACCGGCGGAGTCGGCGTTGGTGATGAGGGCCAGGCCGAGCTTGCCGAGCGCCGTTTGTCCTCGAGGGGTGACGCCTTGTCGCAGCAGGTGAGCCTCCAGCCAGTCGGCCGGATGCGCGCCGCGCGCATCGCCGATCAGCACACCCATCAGCCGCAAGGTCAACTCCAACAGGCTGCGCCCGTGCGTCGCCAGGCTGAGCCAGCCGAGGGGGAGGTGCGGATCAATATCGGCGGGTGAAACCTTCCTGCGACTGCGCGCCCGCGCCGCTTCCCAGGCCGCATGCCATTTCCTGACGAGCGCGCGCTGATCGTCCGGAGTGGGCGGCGCGAGGTACAGCGGGCCGAAGCCGAGCGGCGCGGTCTCGCCGCTCAACGCACGCGTCAGCGGACCGAAGCCGGTGACGCCCGCCGCCGCAATCAGCCGGTGAGTCTTGTATTGCTGCTTGAACAGCGTCAGCCACTGTGCCACAGCTTCCACCTGCGCCGGCGGCAGCTCGTCGAAGCCGTCCAGAAAGATTACGCAGCGGAAGCGTTGCAGGCGGCCGCGCAGGTGGCGCGCCAGGTTGGTGGAGGTGAGCGCCGAGGCGTGCAGCTGCGCGGCGGCGATGAGCGGGTCGGCGACTTCCTGCTTGGGCTTAAGCGGCAGGTCGAGATCGGCGACGTGGATGAAGAGGGGCGTGGGCGAATCGGGGAACAGCGTCTCATCACCGAGGGCGGCGCGGCTGGCGAGGTGGGCGAGGGCGGTGGTCTTGCCCGTGCCCGGGCCGCCAAGGATCACCACCGGCTTGTCGCCGACCAG
Organism: Anaerolineae bacterium; assembly: GCA_037442085.1. GTDB lineage: Bacteria > Chloroflexota > Anaerolineae > Anaerolineales > UBA6663 > JANWXR01. The sequence goes on along the minus strand of JBBIQY010000014.1, from coordinate 29,559 downwards.
GGCCTGCTCGAGGCTGATGGTCGGCGCGCTATAGATGGCGGCCAGGACGGGCCAGTCCGGGAAGATGGGGATGACGGTGTTGAGGTCGTCGTCGGTGGGTGGGCGGGCGGGGTCAATGGGCGGATCGGGCGCGAAGAAGCGCGGCGGCAGAAGGATGTCATCCAGTGGGAAGACGCTGCCGGCGATGTGCAGGGTCTGGGCGTAGCGGTGCACGTCGCTGCGCCAGTTGCGCTCTGTGCCGGCGGTCAGCCGGTCGGCTAGTCGGCGCAGCGCGCCGCCGATGGCCTCGCGCACACCCTGCAGCCGGGCGCGGAGGGCGTAGAGCGCCCAGGCGATCAGCGCGGCGACGAGGAAGCCAAGCCAGAAGGAGAAGGGATCAATTTCCGGGGGGCGCATTGCGACTCAGATCAATAACTCATTCCGCATACAGGATCCGCCCGCAGCCCGTGCACGGCACCAGCTCCGCGCCGCGCCGGGCGTTCTGCCGGTCGGCGGCGGTCGGCTCCATGCCGCAGGCCGTGCACACGCCATCCTCCAGCCGAGCCAGCGCGCGGCCTTTTTTCGCCTGCCGCAGCTTGTCGTACCAGGCGCGGTCGGCGGCGGGGATGACGGTGAGCAGCGACTCACGCTCGGCCTTCAGGTTGGTCTCACGGGCGATCAGGCGGTCCCACTCGGCGGTGAGCGCCGCATTGGCGCGCTTGGCTTCGGCTTCGGTCGCGCGCAGTTGGTCGTGCGCGGCCTTGAGCTGCGCTTCGGCTTCTTCGTATGCCAGCAGCGCCTCCAGCTGGCGCTCCTCGGCGGCGGCGCGGCGGCGCCTGAGCGACTCGACCTCGGCCTGCAGATCTTGCAGTTCTTTCGGGCTGCGGATACGGCCGCTGTACAGTCTCGCCTCGTCTACGGCGATCTTGTCGGCGAGGGTTTGGTGATCGAGCTCGGCATCGGTGAGGTTGGCTTTGGCTTGGTGTAGATGTGCCTCGGCCTGTCGGGCGCGGGCCTGGGCGGCCTGCACGGCGGGGTTGCCGGCCAGCGCCTGCGCAATCTCAGCCAGGCGGGCGCGCCCGGCATCCAATTCGAGATCGGCCTCCTGCAGGCGGAAAAGTGAACTGGCTCGGCTCATGCGGCGCGATTATAGCAGGCCCGCAAACGCGCCGCCGATGCACTGTTTGGTCGGCTGTCAGGCCAGAGGCATCTTCAAGCGCTGCCTGGCGGCTCTTGTGTGCGTACCCCCGGAGTGCCGGGAGTGTGCATTGGTGCGAGTGTGCTAAACTGGCCGGCATGTGCTAAACGGATGATGCCTCGACCTACCGCTGTGGGCGAGTTGCCGGCGGCGCTACGCCTGCCGGCCTTCGATACCAGTCCGGCAAACGGTAAAACGAAGCCATCACAAGCGAGGCCCCGATGAAACGCTACCGCATCCCACCCAACCAAAAAATAGACCTAAGCCAGTGGGACCCGAACGACCGCAGCGAGTTTGAAGGCGACAAGAAAGACGCCGAGGCACGGCTGGCTGAGCTGGGCCGGGAGCTGGACGCCCTGCAGGATGTGCTGTTCGCGCAGCGCAAGCACAAAGTGCTGATCGTCCTGCAGGCGATGGACACCGGCGGCAAGGATGGCACCATCCGCAAGGTGTTCGAGCAGGTGGATCCGCAGGGCGTGCGGGTGGCGAACTTCAAGGCGCCGACCGTGACCGAGCTGGAGCGCGATTACCTGTGGCGCGTTCATCAGCAGGTACCCGCCAGGGGCGAGATCGTCATCTTCAATCGCAGCCATTATGAAGATGTTCTGATCGTCCGAGTGCGCCAGCTGGTCCCGCCCGCCGTCTGGCAGAAGCGTTACGACCACATCAACGCGTTCGAAAAGATGCTGGTGGACGAAGGCGCGACCATCCTCAAGTTCTTCCTGCATATCAGCGCCGACGAGCAAAAACGCCGCCTGGAGGAGCGCCTCGCCGACCCGGACAAACACTGGAAGTTCAATCCCGGCGACCTGGGAGAACGCCGGCTCTGGCCGCAGTACATGCAGGCGTACGCGGAGGTGCTGAGCCGGACGAGCACCGCCGAAGCGCCCTGGTACCTCGTGCCGGCAAACCGCAAGTGGTATCGCAACCTGGTCGTGGCCAGCGTGCTGGTGGAGACGCTGCAAGGCTTGAAGCTGAGTTATCCCAGGCCGGATTGGGACCCGGCAAAGATCACGATTGAATAGGCTAATTGGGTGAAAAGTCAGAGTTCTGCTGGGATTTGGGGATGCGTAATATGGCCCGGATCAGGCTGAGTTCGCGGCGGTAGAGCTGGCACTCGCGCTCCAGCATCTCGTCGGCGGTGGGGCAATTCAGCAGCGCCTGTTTTTCCGGCATCGGCACCTGGGCGATGATGGCGGCGAAGTACGCCAGCGCCGCCGGGCTGGTGGGCAGACCCTGCCGATCCAGGGAGATATCAGCGACTTCGCTGAGCAATTTCAGATAACGGCCGACCCAATGGGTCAGATGCGCCGCACACCGGGCAGCGGTGGGGGCATGCGCTTCGACCAATGGAAACTTCTCCACCGTGCCGGTCAGATAGGCTTCGTCCCGATGCAGGGCCAGGACGCGAAACCGCTCCTGCCCGATGACTTCGATGTTCAGGCGGCCGTCGCGCAGCCGCTCGACGCGCGAGATCGAGCCGTACGTCCCGACCAAATGCGGTTCGGCGTCGCCGCCGACCTCCGGGCCGCTGCGGATCAGCAGCACGCCAAACGGCTCGTGTTCGGCGAGGCAGCGATTGATCATCTGCCGGTAACGCGGCTCGAAGATGTGCAGCGGCAGCATCATGCCCGGGAAGAAGACGGTGTGGAGGGGGAACAACGCGAGCTTAATGGCAGCACCTGGGTCTTGGGCCGAATTGACAGTTGCCTATCGCCGGCTATAATTCTATCGCTGTCAAGCCCGGATGCATGCGCCGGTGGCGGAATTGGCAGACGCGCTAGGTTGAGGGCCTAGTGGTCGAAAGACTGTGATGGTTCAAATCCATTCCGGCGCACTTTTCGGACGTTCATGAGATCGCAGTTGTTCAGCTCGAGCCGAGTGACTGCGGTCTTCTTGTCTTAAGCCATGCAAACGGCCAGGCTCATCATCATCGGTGCAGGCATCGTCGGCGCAAGCGCGGCCTATCACCTGACGCGCCTGGGCTGGCGCGACGTGCTCGTGCTGGATAAGGGCAACCTCGAGGAGAACGACGGCTCCACCTCGCACGCGCCGGGCGGCGTGGTTGCCCTCAGCCATAATAAACTGCTGACGCAGATGGCTCAGTACGGCTCCGACCTGTACCGTGGTCTGAAGCCCTATGACCCGGCGCGCAACACTTACAATGCCGTCGGCGGGTTGGAGCTGGCCGCCACGCCCGCGCGGCTGAACGATCTGCGGCGCCTGCGTGCGGAGGGCAAGAGCTTTGGCGCCGAGTCGCATTTGCTCACGCCTTCCGAGACGAAGGACAGGCTGCCGCTGCTCGATGAGAAGCTCATCGTCGGCAGCCTGTTCGTCACCAAGACGGCGATCGTGGCCGGCGCGCACGTCGCCGGCGCCCTGCGCCGCGACGCCGAAGCGACCGGCGGCGCACGCTTCCTCGGCGCGACCGAAGTGACCGACATCGAAGTGAAGGCCGGGCACGTGGCCGCCGTGCTGACCCGCAATCCCGAGCTGGCCCGCATCGAATGCGAGGCCGTCCTGCTCTGCACCAACATCTGGGGGCCGGTGCTCGGCGACAAACTGGGTGTGCCGTTGCCGCTGCTGGCCTATGAGCATCAGTACACCATCACCGAGCCGCTGCCGGCGCTGGCGCGCTTCAGTCGCGCCAATAAAGACGATGAGATCATCTGGCCGACGGCGCGTTCGCTCGACCACGCCCTGTACTTCCGCCAGCACTGGGACAGCTACGGCGTGGGCAATTACTGGCACGCGCCGCGCCCGGTGAAGCCGCAGGCCGTGGGCCGCAGTGCGCTCCGCCCCTTCACTCCCGAGGATTTCACCAAGGCCTGGGCCGTGGTCAATAATTTGCTCCCGGCTACGCGCGGCGCGGCGCTTCCCACGCGCTTCAACGGCTTGTTCGCCTTCCCCGTGGACGGCATGCCGCTGTTGGGCGAGACGCGCGTCAAGGGCTGCTGGGTGGCGCTCGGCGCCTGGCTGACGCACGCGGGCGGCGTCGGCAAATCCATCGCCGAGTGGATGACGCACGGCGAGACCGAGTGGGACATGCGCCAGTGCCACGTCGAACGTTTCCATCCGTTCCAGACCACGCGCAAGTACCTCGAGGTGGTCTGCGACAAGAACTATGCCGAGCTGTACGACATCAGCCATCCGCGCAAAGCGCCTTCCTCCCCTCGCAACGTGCGGCTCTCTCCCTTTCACGCGCGCTGGCAGGCGCTGCGCGTCGCGTACACCGTCTTTGCCGGCCTGGAGCTGCCTCACTGGTTCGAGGACAATGCCCGCCTGCTGGAACAGTACGACGACCGCCTCCCGGCGCGCACCGGCTGGGCCGGCGAGCATTGGTCGCGCATTCAAGGCGCAGAGCATCTGGCCACGCGCGACAATGTCGCCCTGTTCGACCTGACCGGCCTTTCCATTCTGGAAGTGCGCGGGCGCGGCGCGCTCGGCTTCGTCAACTTCTTGTGCAGCAACCAGCTGGATAAGCCAACCGGCGCGGTGACCTACACCACCTGGCTGACGCCGCGCGGCGGCGTGCGCCGCGACCTGGCTGTGGCGCGTCTGGCCGAAGACCGCTTCTGGATGTTTGTCGGGGAAGGGACCCTGCCCCAGGATCGGGTGTGGGTCAACGGCTTTCTACCGGATGACGGCTCGGTGAGCGTGACCGATTTGAGCGACTCGTTCACTGCGCTTGGGTTGTGGGGGCCGAACGCGCGCCGTGTGCTGGAGAAGGTCACAAGCGCCGACTTGAGCGATGCCGCCTTTCCTTACTTCACGGCGCAATGGCTGGACATCGGCTACACGCGCGTGCTGGCTCTGCGCGTCAGCTACGTTGGCGAGCTGGGCTGGGAGCTGCACTTCCCGCCGGACGCCGCACTGCCGGTCTTCGATGCGCTGTGGGAGGCGGGCCGCGAGTTTGGCCTGATTGCGGCAGGGCTGGGCGCGTTCGACTCGCTGCGGCTGGAAAAGGGCTACCGGCTGTGGGGCACCGATATGACGACCGAAGACACCCCCTATGAAGCCGGCCTGGGCTGGACAGTGAAGCTCGACAAGCCTGCTTTCGTCGGGCGCGACGCCTGCCTGAAACTCAAAACGCAACCGCCGGTGCGCAAGCTGTGCTGCCTGACCTTCGAGGATCCGCGGGCCGTGGCGCTGGGCAACGAGCCGATCTTTGCCGACGGAAATTGTGTGGGCCACATCACCAGCGCCAACTTCGGCTACAGCGTTGGCAAGTTCATCGCTTACGGCTATCTCCCGGCGGCGCACGCTGCGCCCGGCGCGCGGCTGGAAGTGGAGTACTTCGGTGAGCGCTTCGCCGCCGTGGTCAGCGCCGATCCGCAGTGGGACGCAAGGATGGAACGGCTGCGCGGCTGAACCTGTGACGGCCTCCCCTTCCCCCTCACGGCCGCGCCCCTGGCCGGTCACTGTCAGCGGCCTGCTCATCCTGGGACAGGGCGGCAGCCTGCTCGTGCTGAGCGCCATCGGCTTCGCCACGCTGCTGAGCCTGTCCTACCTGCCTCGGCTGGTTCTGCCGCCGGCGCTGGCGGACGATGTCAGCCGTTTCAATCTCACGCTCGATCTCAACACCTTCCTGCCCACCGTTTTCCTGGAGGCTACGCTTGGCCTGACGCTGGCGCTCTTCCTGTTGCTCAACGGTCTCCGCGTTCTGCAACGCCGGCCTCAGGCCTGGACGATCGCGATGCTGTTCCAGGGCCTGAGCCTGGCGCTCCTGCTCTCCCTCTACCTGAGCGGGCGGCGTGAAGGTTGGATTTTTCTGTGGATGTTCTCCAGCATCCTGATCGTCTGGCAACTCAACCGCGCCGACGTGATGGAGACCTTCGAGCCGCGCCCGGCGCGCGAGGCGGGACGCTTGCCCACCGCTGAGACGCCCGACCTGGCCGCCTCCGAGCCGGAGTCCCTGCAATGAGCGCCGCACTCGATGCCGGCGACGCTGGAACCCCGGCGACGACTGCCGCCGCGGACCGTGCTCTGCTGCGGCGCTTCGAGCCGATTATCCGCTACACGCGCGGTGAGCAGTTCTTTCCCATGAACGTCGAGCCGTATGTGCGTGAGTCCAGCCTATGGGTCCTGCGCCCTGGTGCGGACCCGGAACGCCTCGTGCTCGAGGGCGCGCTGACGCCGGAGAAACTGGCCGAGCCGCGCGCCGACGGCTTTGGCGCGATCACTTACCTCAGGTTCATCGAACCGCCCAACCTGGTGCAACTGGCGCAATACCTGCTGGAGCGGCGCTCGGAGGAAGCGAAGTTCCACCCGGGGCGCGGTCGCCTGGCGCGCGTCGGCTATCTCTCGCGCTTCGTCGCCGCGCTGTTCTCGCTCACCTTGCTGGCGCGCGGCCGCATCCCCGGCGACACGGCCATCGCGGCCGCTATGCTCTGTCACCGCCTGCGCGCCGCCGGGGCGGTTTGCCGATTTGTGTGTAATTTCGTAGGCGCGGCTCTCAGACCCGCGCCTACAGGCCGAATTACACAATTTTCGGCATACGGCCGCCGCCGGTCAGCCCTACACATATTACGGCCGCGTCGTCCGCGACCCGTACAGCGCCTGGGTCGTGCTGCAATACTGGTTCTTCTATCCCTTCAACAACTGGCGCTCGGGCTTCTTCGGTGTCAATGATCATGAAGCGGATTGGGAGATGGTCAGCCTGTACCTCTCGGCCACACCCGAGGGCGAATTGCGGCCCGAATGGGCGGCCTACGCCTCGCACGATTTCGCCGGCGATGATTTGCGCCGGCGCTGGGATGACCCGGAACTGGAGAAGCTCGGCGAGCACCCGGTGATTTATGCCGGCGCCGGCTCGCACGCTTCCTACTTTCAGCCGGGCGAGTATCTGACCGAGCTAGAAATTCCCTTCCTTGCGCCCGTGCAGCGCGTGGTAGATGTGGTGCGCCGTCTCTGGCAGTGGATGAGTGGGGTTGGCCAGGGCCAGATACCCGAGGTCAACGTCTTCAAAATTCCGTTTGTGGATTATGCGCGCGGCGATGGCGTGGCCATTGGGCCGGGGCAGCCGCAGACCTGGGCCGAGCCGGAATTGCTCGACCCGCTGCCCGGCTGGGCGCGCGAGTATCGTGGCCTATGGGGCGTGTACGTGCGCGATCCGGTAGCTGGCGAGAACGCGCCCGCCGGGCCACTCTTCAACCGGGATGGCCGGATGCGACGCGCGTGGTACGACCCGGTCGGCTGGGCAGGGCTGGATAAGCTGCCGCCGCCGCCGAACGAACTGGCCCTCGTCCGCCAGCGGCTGGGTGAACTGGCGGAACGGCGCGCGGCGCTGAGCGCGGCCCTAGCCGACAAGAGTCACGAACTGATGGACCTGGGCGTGGAGGATCTGGCGATGGAGAACCGCGCCCATTTACGCCGCCGGCACGAGGCGCATACCGCGCGGATGGCCATGCTCTCGCGCGAGGCGGCGGAGCTGCGAGCGCAGCTGGCGGAGGACGACGCGCTGCGCCAGGCGCTGGAGCTGTACGCCGAACAGTTGACGCGCGGCGAACGCGGCGACCCGCGCGCGCACATCCGCCGCGCCCATACGCCCGCCTCGGACGTCAACCTGCGCCTGAGCGTCCTAGCCGAGACCTGGTCGGCCATCAGCATCAGCTTGCTGCTCATCGGCTTCGTGATCATCGTCCTGTTCGCGCGGCAATATTTGCTCGTCGGCCTGACGGCCCTGATCTCGGCCATCGTGTTCGTGGAAGCGGGCTTCCGCCGTCAGCTGGCGCAGTTGGTCTCCAGCGTCGCCATCGGGCTGGCGCTGGTCTGCGCGCTGATCCTGCTGTTCGAGTTTTTCTGGGAGATCGTGAGCGTGAGCGTGCTCGTCGCCGGCGGCTACCTTATGTGGGAGAACTGGCGGGAGTTGCGGGGATAGCGTAGCGAAAGTCGCAGAATTCGGCGCCGGCCATAATCGTCTGTGTGCGCCTCAGAGTCACGTTTGGGTTGAAGCCCTCGATCAGGGCGAAGTCGCGGTTGCAGGAGAGCAAAGCGCCCAGTTCGGGGATGCCGAGCGCGCGGTACATCTCCGCATAGCGGCAGCGCGTGACGTTGAACGACAGCCGTTGTTCGTTTTGTTCCAGCACTTCTAACTCCAGGGCGCGATCCTGTGTCCAGGCCGCCAGGCTGGCGTAGAACTGAGGCAAGCTGTCCCCGTTCATCTGCTCGGCCAGCGCCGCGCCCTGGCGGCGGGCGATGTCAAGGATAGCGCGTCGCACGATCTCCAGGACGCGCTCACGGCCAAACTCCGCGCCCAGCGCCTCGATGACGGGCAGCAGAATCCGCGCTTCGATCTCGCGCCGCTTCAGCACGCCGATCTCGTTCAAACGGTCAGGTGGGAGAGGAAGAGGTTCTGTGGTCATCATCGTCCGGGCCGGGTGGTCTGGCAGAAAGCGGTGACGCAAGATGAACGCTGCGATTATACTTGTGGCAGCAAAATCTCGTGGCTCGGGGAACCAAAATGAAGCTGATCACCTTTCACTCGAACATCGGCCCGCGCCTGGGCGTGATCCGCCTAGACGGCAACGTGGTGCCGATCCCGGCGCTGGACATGCTCGGCCTGATCGAGGCGGGCGAGGCGCGGCTGAAGAAGGCGCTCACCGACACCGGCTTTATCCTGCCATTGGACAAGCTCAAACTGGCCGCGCCTATCCCCGTGCCGCGCCGCAACATCTTCTGCGTCGGCTTGAACTACCGCGAGCACGCCGCCGAGAGCCTGCGCGCCAAGGGTCAGCCGGTGGTGATGCCGGACGTTCCGGTATTCTTCACCAAGGCGACCACCACTGTCATCGGCCCGAACGACCCCATCCCCTTCGATGCGCGTATTTCAAAGAAGCTGGACTGGGAGGTCGAGCTGGCCGTAGTGATTGGGCGGCAGGGCAAGAACATCCGGCACTCGGCGGCCTGGGACTACGTCTTCGGCTACACCATCATCAACGACGTATCGGCGCGCGACATTCAGAACTTGCACGGCGGGCAGTTCTTCAAGGGCAAGAGCCTGGACGGCACCTGCCCGATGGGGCCATGGATCGTCACCAAGGAAGACCTGCCCAATCCGCACGCGCTGCGGCTGACCTGCCGCGTCAACGGCGTCGTCAAGCAGGAGGCGGGCACGGACGACATGATCTTCGACGTGCCGACGCTGATCGAGTGGCTGTCGCGCGGGATGACGCTGTTGCCCGGCGACGTGATTGCGACAGGCACGCCGCACGGCGTCGGCTTCGCCCGCAACCCGCCCGAGTACCTGAAGCCTGGCGACGTGGTGGAGTGCGAGATCGAGGGGCTGGGCGTGCTGCGGAATCGCGTGGTGGCGGTGTGATCAGAGCGGGATGTTGCCGTGCTTCTTGGGCGGGTTGCTATCGCGCTTGTTTTGTAACATCTCCAGCCCGTTGATCAGGCGGGCGCGCGTCGCGCGCGGCTCGATCACATCGTCCAGATAGCCGCGCGCAGCGGCAATGTAGGGGTTAGCGAAGCGTTCGCGATAGTCCCGAATCAGCTCGGCCCGGCGGGCCTCGGGGTCGGCGGCCTCGGCCAGCTCCTTGCGGAAGATGATGTTGACTGCCCCCTCCGGCCCCATCACGGCGATCTCCGCCGTCGGCCAGGCTAGGTTTAGGTCGCCGCGAATGTGCTTGCTGCTCATCACGTCGTACGCGCCGCCGTACGCCTTGCGTGTGATGACGGTCAGCTTGGGCACGGTTGCCTCGCAGTAGGCGTAGAGCAGCTTCGCGCCGGAGCGGATGATGCCGCCGTGCTCCTGCTTGACGCCCGGCAAAAAGCCTGGCACGTCCTCGAATGTGACGAGTGGAATGTTGAAGCAGTCGCAGAAGCGGATGAAACGCGCCGCCTTCTCGGAAGCGTCAATGTCCAGCACACCGGCCAGCACCATCGGTTGATTGGCGATGACGCCGACGCTGTGTCCGCCGAGTCGTGCGAAACCGACGATGATGTTCATCGCATAGTGCTCGTGGATCTCGAAGAACTCGCCGCCGTCCACGATCAAGCGGATCACGTCCTTCATGTCATACGGCTTGTTGGGGTTGTCGGGGATCAGTGTATCCAGCGCCGCCTCGGCGCGCAGCGGGTCGTCGTTCGTCCCGACAAACGGCGGATCTTCCATGTTGTTCTGCGGCAGGTAGGAGAGCAGTTTGCGGATGAGGTACAGGCAATCGGCCTCGTTCTGCGCCACCATGTGGCAGACGCCGGAGATGGTGCTGTGTATGCCGGCCCCGCCGAGTTGCTCGAACGTCACCTCTTCGTGCATGACGCTCTTCACCACGTCCGGGCCGGTGACGAACATGTAGGACGAGTCCTTGACCATCAGGATGAAATCGGTCAGGGCCGGCGAGTAGACGGCGCCGCCCGCGCACGGCCCCATGATGGCGCTGATCTGCGGGATGACGCCGGAAGCCAGCGTGTTGCGCAGAAAGATGTCGGCGTAGCCGCCAAGCGAGACCACGCCCTCCTGAATGCGCGCGCCGCCCGAGTCGTTCAGGCCGATGAGGGGCGCGCCGTTCTTCATCGCCATGTCCATGATCTTGCAGATCTTTTCGGCGTGCACTTCGCCCAGTGATCCGCCGAAGACGGTGAAGTCCTGCGAGAAAACGTACACCAACCGGCCTTCCACCGTGCCCCAGCCGGTCACCACCGAATCCGAGAGATACTTTTGCCGCTCCAGCCCGAAATCGTACGTGCGGTGCGTAACGAAAGCATCCACCTCGCGAAAGGAACCGCGGTCCACCAGCAGGTCAATGCGTTCACGGGCCGTCAGCTTGCCGCGCTTGTGCTGAGCCTCGATCCGTTCCGGGCCGCCGCCCAGCTTGCTCTGTTCGCGCAATTCCTGGAGTCGCTGAAGTTTCGCGTCAAGGGTCATGAGGTCTCCTGAAGGGGGGATAGAACTTCTCACTCGTCGGGCCGAAGGCGCAGCCGCGCAGGTCGGCCCGCTAGCAGGGCTGTCAACAAGGCGAGGCTGAGCACATCAAGCGCCAGCGACCACGGCCAGGTCTCGCGCGCATAGTCCGCCTGCGTCAACACCAGCCGATCGAACCAACCATGGCCGAGGTACAGCGGGATGGCGAAGAACGCGGCGCGGCGCGCCCACGGCCTGGCCCACCAGAGCCCTGCCGCCAGCACGGCCAGAGCCAGCGCCCAGAAGCCGTCGCGCAGCAACAGATACAGCGGCGGCACAGTCAACGGCAGTTGGTTGAGAAAGTCCCAGCGCACGTAGACGTTGATTGCTCCAAACAGATTGTAAGCGGACAGGCCGAGCAGGATTATACAAAGAAACGTGATCCGGCAGGGACGACGCATGACGTGTTATCGGTTGAACGCAGCCAGGTTTACGCCTGTTCAAGCGGCAACCTGCAACACGATCTTTCCCAGAACCTCGCCGCGTTCGAGCTTTTCATGGGCGGCACGGATCTCGGCAAGCGGGAAAACGGAGTCGATCACCGGCTTGAGCGCTCCGGCGAAAACCAGGCCCATCACGGTTGCAAACTCGGCCCGGGTGCTCATGGTGGAGCCGAGCAAACTGAGGTGCCGGGCGAACATGAAGCGATTGTCGAACTCGAACTTCGGGCCGCTGGTGTTGCCGACGGTGAGGATGCGCCCGCCCTTGCGCGCCGCGCGCAGGCTGGTCATCAGCGTCGCTGCGCCCACGTTGTCCACCACGACGTCTACGCCCCGCCGGCCCGTCAGCCGGAAGACCTCTTTGCCCCAATCCACCTGCGAGCGGTCAATCAGCACGTCGGCGCCGAGCGAGCGCGCCAGTTCCAGCTTGCGCGCGTCCGAGCCGACGACGTAGACGGTGCAACCGGCCAGCTTGGCGATCTGGATCGAAGCGGTGTTGACGCCGCCGCCCGCGCCGACGATCAGCACGGTTTCACCCGCGCGCAGCTGGCCGCGCACGATGAGCGAGTGCCAGGCCGTTTGGTAGACCAAGCCGGCGGCGGCGGCCTGCTCGAACGACACGGCCTCTGGCACTCTGAGAAGCTGGCGCGCCGGCACGACCGCCAACTCTGCGCCCAGGCCGGCCTGCGTCTCGCCGAGCAGGTGCCAGCGCTCACACAAATTATCGCGGCCCGCTACGCAGAAGCTGCACTCGCCGCAGCCGACGTTGCTGTTGATGCAGACGCGGTCGCCCGGCTGCCAGCCCGAGACGTGCGCGCCCACGGCGACCACCACGCCCGCGCCGTCCGAGCCGGTGATGTGCGGCAGGGTTAGCTTCAGGCCCGGCCAGCCATCGCGCACCCACTTGTCCAGACGATTCACCGCCGCCGCTTTAACGGCGACTAACACCTCGCCCGGGCCGGGCGTCGGCTCGGGCAGGTCGCCGCACTCCATCACTTCCGGGCCGCCGTGCTGGCGGAAGAAAGCGGCTTTCATGACTTGACCTCCTGCGCCCGCGCCAGCGCGGCCCCCGGTTGCACGGCGCGGTCCGGGCCGAGGGTGACCCAACGCAGCCAGAAGCGAAACAGATCAATGACGGTGACCACGATCAGCCAGAGCTTGCCGCCGGTGGCTTTGCCGGTCAGGCGCGGGGCGTAAGCAATCTCGACCTCGGTTAACCGATAGCCCAGGCGCTTGGCCTTGATCAGCACTTCGGCGAGAAAGAAGGCGCTGCGCCAGAACTCGATCTTGAGCGCTCGCAGCACGGCCAGACGATAGAGGCTGATGTATTGGAACTGGCGCTCGCTCATCCCGAACAAGCGTTGGATGAGGAAGATATTGGTCTGCGACACCAGCAGGCGGGCCCAGTTGTAGTCGCTGCGGTCGGAGCGCACACCGACGACGATGTCTGCCGCCGGCGCGGCGTCGAGATACTTGTGCAATTCTGGAACGTGCAGCGCCAGGTCGGCCGGGATCAGAATCAGCCACTCACCGCGTGCCTGCTTGATGGCGGTGACGAACGCGCCGCCGATACCGAGATTGCGCGCATGGTGAATGACCCGGATGCGCGGATCGGCCAGCGCCAGCGCTTCGGCCAACGGCCCCGTCTCATCGCGGCTGGCGTCATTCACAATCAAAAACTCGACGGTCACGCCCAGTCGGGCGGCTTCGGCGGTCAATTGCTCCAGACACGTGGGCAGATTGCCTGCCTCGTTGTAGGCGGGAATGAAAATCGTCCATTGCGGGCGCACCCCGGCGTCACTTTTCAAAAACGATCTCCCGGACATGAACGTTGACGATCTCGGCCGGCGCTTCGTCGAGGATCGCCAGCGTCACGCGCTCGACGGTCAGCGGCTCGCCGCTGAGCGCCAGCGTGATGGTCGGGTCGTTGGGCAGGTTGGCGAATCTCTGAGCGAAGGTCGTGGGAGCAGGGTCGTCGGGCGTATATACCTCGACCGTGACCTGAAACAAGCGCATGGTGCCGAGGGTGAGTCGCACGCTGGACAGTGGCCGCGGCTCGGGGAAGCGGAAGTCGAGGCTGAGCGGGTTGGCCTCCATACCGCGTGCCAGTGAGAACGTGTCGCCGTCGAACAGGTCGGCGATTTGCCCACCATCGAAGCGGGAGTGAATGACCGTCACCTCCTGGCCGTCTATCGTCGCCGACGATTTCACGGGCTGGCGCCGTTCGGCCTGCTCGGCGGCGAAGATGGCCTCGGCTTGATCCGAGTATTCCAGACGAACGAAGAAGAAGCCGGGCGAACCGTCCGGGTATGGGAGAGTGGTCTCGAGGTGTCGGATGACGAACCGGGGATCGGTGCTGGCCTTTTCGTACTCACTGGCCGTCAGTACCAGCACTTCCCCGGCGTGGAGTGGCCGCTGCCGGAACATATAGTAGGCCAGGTCGCGTATCTGAACCCGCGGCCGATCCGTCGGCGAAAAGAAGAAGTCAATGAAGACGTTGGCGCCGTTGGCCCAGGCCGTGGAGACGTAGACCGTAGTGGTTGGCGACCGCTGCAGGAGGCCGGGGATCGTGTCGGCGAATATCTGCTTGGCGCCGTACTGCATCCCGTACAAGCCGTAATCGGAGTGCCAGAACGGGCTGGTGGCGAGCACCTGGTTGAAGAAGAGGAGCGCGCCCGTCGCGGCGCCGGCCAGCACCAAGCGCGGCGTCCAGGTAGACCCCGGTAGGCGCTGCAGAAGCCAATCGGCGCCCAGCACAATGAACACGGTGGCCGGCATGACAAACGTGATCACGCGCAGGACTCCGATGCCAACCAGCGCCGCGCCGGTTGGAGCCACGAGCGCCGCGAGCAGGATGGCCCGGTGCGCGCTGGAGCGCACGCGCCGCAGGCATAGGGCGACGCCCAGCAGAAACAGGGGCAGGAAGATCAGCGGGATGTGACCAATATTCGACATCCGATGCCGCACCAGGTCGGTCCCGTTCGGCCAGAACCAATACTCGGGGCTGATCCCATAGCCCAAGTTGAGCACATATTGCTGGATTTTCTGTGGCAGTGAACCGGGCAGCACGACGAACGAGCCCAACTCCCGCAGATGGGTGCCGAACGCTCCCGGCCGGTTGATTTGAAAGACGATCAGCGGGATGGCCAGGACGAGCAGGAGGGCTGCGCCGCGCAGCACCGTCCGGCGCTGCTGCCAGTGATAGCGCCAGTCGGACAGGGCCAGCAGCACCCCCATCGCCAGCACGATCACCTGCGCGTTGGAGTACGTATAGAACGTGGCCGCGCCGAAGATCAGCGCCGGGTACAGGTAACGCGGTGATCGCTCCCGATAGAGCAGATAACACAGCAGGGCGCAGGCGAAGAACGCTGCCATCGTGACGGCTTCGAAGGCCGTCCGTGTGTGGATCAACCAGGCCGGCATGACGGCCAGCACAAAGAGGCTGAGCCACCAGTAACGGACTTTGAAGATGGCGCGCAGCATAATGGCCACGGCGCCGACGCCCGTAAAGCTCAACAACACCGATGTGGCGCGCGTGACGAAGATGGACTTGCCAAACACGCTGAGCGCCAGGCCCTGAAAGTAGGCGGTGAGCACCGGCGTCCAGCGCTGACCCGCCCCCTCGAAGTAAATCGGGAACCAGGTCCCGAAATTGTCACGAAAGCCGTTTTGAAAGAGGCGCTCGCCGATCAACGCGATGTTCGCCTCGTCGGCGAAGAAGTAGATGGGGAAATCTTCCAGTGCATACAGGCGTGTGAACAGATAAAGGCCGACTGCGCTGCTCAGCGCCAACCACTCCCAGGCGCTCAGGCGGGCCGCCAGGCCCTGCACGATTTGCACGCCCCGCGCCAGCTCCGGATTGCGCTGCAAGACGCCTTCCCAGCGTTCGCGCAGGCTATGCCAGGTTCGGCTGGCTGCCGAGGGCGCAATCAGATGGCGGCGAGCGTCCTTCGTCTGGATAAGGCGCTCACTGTGGTGAGCAGCCGGCACGATCCGAACAATCTCCTGCCGAACGACGGGCCGGGCGCCGTCGGCAGCGCTTTCAATCGTCACCCGCACGGTCACGCCGGGGGGCGCTTCGATCGTGACCCGCACGGGTGGGGCGGGGTGGGGGTCGGCATTCTCCAAAGAGGTGTTGTCAGGCTGAGACGGTGAGTCGGTTGAAGAAGCGGCCAGGCCCTCGGCTTCCGTTAGATCGGCCGGGGCCGGTTGTTGCGGCACCGGGGCAGTTTGAGGGTTTCCGGAGAGGGGCATCGCCTCGCGCGAAGAGAGCTGTGCTCTGCGCCGGATGTTTTCCAGCCAGGTTAGTATGGGAGAATAGCGGCCAAAGACCCGCACAGCGCCCGGAGGGGCTGGCCGGCGAAGCAGATACCAGCCGCTGCTCAGGACGGCTACGATGACGAAGATCAGGCTGCCGACCGTCAGGCTCAACGGATCATCCATCTCTCCCTCCCGTCGTCAACTCGCTAAGGTGAGATGGCCGGGCATAATTGGCGCGAGTTACCGCAGCCCCAATTCTTGCCGCGCGATGACCAGGCGCTGAATCTCGCTGGTGCCTTCGTAGATTTCGGTGATCTTGGCGTCGCGGAAGAAGCGCTCGACGGCCAGCTCCTTGGAGTAACCCATGCCGCCGTGCAGCTGTACCGCCGCGTGCGCGCAGAACATGGCCGTCTCCGAAGCGAACAGCTTGGCCATGCTGGCCTGCAGCGTGTATCGCTCGCCGGTTTGCTGGCTGCGCATCTTGGCCAGCGCCGCGTTATACATCAGCAGCCGCGAGGCCTCGATGCGCGTTTTCATGTCCGCGATCTTGAATTGCAGGCCCTGGAACTCGCCGATCTTTTGGCCGAAGGCCTCGCGTTCGCGCAGGTAAGCGACGCTGGCCTCGTAGGCGGCCTCGGCGATGCCGAGCGCCTGCGCGGCGATGCCGATGCGGCCTGCATCCAGCACCGTCATGGCGATTTTGAAGCCTTCGCCTTCCTCGCCCAGACGGTTCTCGACCGGGCAGCGATAATCTTCGAACACGATCTCGCTCGTGGCCGAGGCGCGGATGCCGAGCTTGGGTTCCTTCTTGCCGCGCACGAAGCCGGGCCGGTCGGTCTCGATGATGAAGGCGGTGATGCCTTTGTGTTTCTTCTCCGGCTGGGTCATGGTGAAGAGCACGACGATATCGGCCACGGGCGCCGAGGTGACCCAGCTCTTGCGCCCGTTGATGCGGTAGTAATCGCCGTCGCGCACCGCGCGCGATTTCATCGTGCCGGCGTCGGATCCGGACATCGGCTCGGTGAGCGAGTACGCGCCGATCTTCTCGCCCGAAGCGACGGCGCGTAGGTATTTTTGCTTTTGCGCTTCGGTGCCGTATTTGAGCAAGCCGTGACAGACGAGCGAGTTGTTGACGCTCATGATGGTGCCGTGCGCGGCGTCCACCTTGCAGATCTCCTCCAGGGCCAGGGCATAGGCCACAGTGTCCAGCCCTGCGCCGCCGTACGTCTCCGGCACCTCGATCCCCATCAGGCCGAGCGCCCCCATCTTCTTGATCGTTTCGAAGGGGAATTCGCCGCTCTCGTCGAACGCAGCAGCGATGGGGGCGATCTCGTTACGGGCGAAATCGCGGGCCGCCTGACGAATCATCTCGTGTTCGGGGGTCAGCTCCAGACTCATGCCCACGGCGGGCGCCTCGGCTATCGCCATACGGGTCTCCTTGCGCTCGAATGTGCCGCGATTATAGCATCGGCCCTGGTGGGGGTTGGGTGGGCGGCTGGGCGACGTCCCGACCGTAAACGCGCGTGCGTCGCACGTCTTCGCGCCATTGCGCCTCGCTCAGTCGGCATAGCCATCCGGGTGGCGGCTGTGCCATTCCCAGGCGCTCCCGATGATCTGCTCCAGCGTTGGATACTTCGGCTGCCAGCCCAGTTCCTGCCGGATCTTCTCCGACGAGGCGATGAGCACTGCCGGGTCGCCGGCGCGGCGCGGGCCGATCTCGAAGGGGATGGGCCGGCCCGTCACCTTCTTCGCCGTCTCCACCACTTCCAGGTTGGTGAAGCCATTGCCGTTGCCGAGGTTGTACCTGCGGCTGCCCAGGCGATCCAGCGCCTCTAGCGCCAGGATGTGCGCCTGGGCCAGATCCACCACATGGATGTAGTCGCGCACGCAGGTGCCGTCCTTCGTTGGGTAATCGCCGCCGAAGATGATCAGCTTCTGGCGCTTGCCGCGCGCCACCTCGAGCACGATGGGGATCAGGTGCAGCTCCGGTTCGTGGTGCTCGCCACGGTCGGGCGTGCCACCGGCGGCATTGAAGTAGCGCAGACAGGCGTGTTTCAGGCCGTAGATGCGCTCGAACCAGTACAGCATCCGCTCCAGAAAATACTTGCCCTCGCCGTAGGGCGAGCCGGGCACGATGCGCTCATCCGGCTCGATGGGGATGCGCTCCGGCGCGTCGAACAGGTTGGCGGTCGAGGAGAGGATGAAGCGCCCGACGTTGTGCTCGACCGCGGCTTCGAGCAGGTTGCTGCAGGCCACCAGGTTGTCGCGCAAGTACTTGAGCGGCAGCTGCATGCTCTCGCCCACCAGCGTGTACGAGGCAAAGTGCATGATGCCATCGAAGCCGGTGTGCTCGCGGAAGAGCCGGGCGACGGCGTCCGCGTCCCGCAAATCGCCCTGCATGAAGGCGGCCTGTGGCGGCACTGCGCCCCGGTGGCCCTGGTACAAATTATCGAACACGACCACTTCGTGGCCGGCGGCGATGAGTTCGGCGGAGACGATGCTGCCGATGTAGCCGGCTCCGCCCGTGACCAAGACTTTCAAGAAGACCTCCTGTGACGATTGTTGCGGCGGGCTTGGGCCGCAAAGTTGCCGCATTATAGGCGCACTCGTTACGACCTGTCGCGCATCCGCCGGTACTACGGCCCGACGTATGAATTTTGATACTCCGTATGAATTTTGATATTCAGTAGATTGCGAAACGGCGCATCCTTCGACTGCGGGCCGCGCATTCTGAGCGGAGCGAAGCGCAGTCGAAGAAGCGCGGCCCTCCCCTGAGCGAAGCCGAAGGATCAGGATGCTTTCGTGAAGTACTGATACTATCCCAGCCGCTCAGTGTTTTATGATTCTGATGCAAGCTGGGAGCAGAGACATGCGACGCTGGAACGGCTGGGGCGATGATGTGATTGACTATCCTGCGCCAACCGAGGCGGTGCAGTATCTGAGTCAGCGCGTGGGCGAAGGCCTCCGCTTGCCCGACGCCGAGCTTGCCGAGGTGCTTGCCGGCGTACCCGAGTCGCGCCTGCGGCCGCACCCGCTGATCGTTGCCGGAGCTGAGGAGCGCCTGCGTCATGCGCGCGGCCAGAGCCTGCCGGACTGGGTTGCGCTGCGCTCGGGCCGGGTCGGAGTTTTTCCCGACGGCGTGGCGTATCCAGCCTCGGAGGCTGAGGTACGTGCGCTGCTGCGCTTCGCTCGCGACACCGGCGCGCGGCTCATCCCTTACGGCGGCGGCAGCAGCGTGGTCGGCCACATCAACCCGCTGTCGGGCGATGCGCCCACGCTGACCGTGAACCTGACGCGGCTCAATCGCCTCGTCGCGTTCGACGAAATCAGCCGGCTGGTCACGTTCGAGGCCGGCGCGCTCGGCCCGGAGGTCGAGGCGCAACTGCGCGCCCGCGGCTACACCCTCGGCCACTTCCCACAATCGTTCGAAGGCTCAACGCTTGGCGGCTGGATCGCGACGCGCTCCAGCGGGCAACAGTCGTATTACTACGGGCGCATCGAAGACCTGTTCGCGGGCGGGCATGTGGAGACGCCGCTCGGCGCGTGGGACTTGCCGCCGCTGCCCGCCAGCGCCGCCGGGCCGGATCTGCGGCAAATTGTCCTCGGCTCCGAGGGCCGCTTCGGTTTCATCACTCGGGCGACCATGCGTGTTCGCCCGTTGCCCGAAACCGAGTCGTTTCACGGCGTGTTCTTTCGCGATTGGGAGCCTGGCGCGCAGGCCGTGCGCACGCTGGCCCAATCCGGCGTGGGCGTCTCCATGCTGCGCTTGAGCGATGCCGTGGAGACCGAGATCACCCTGAAGTTTGCCGGCCACGCACGGCTGGTCGCCTGGGCCGAGCGCGGTCTGCGCCTGGCCGGGTACGGGCCGGAGCGCTGCCTGCTGCTCTTTGGCCTGACGGGCAACCGGCGCGAGGCCGCGCGCGCTCACCGACAGGCCAGCGAGGTCGCGCGCGCTCATGGCGGGCTGGTGGTCGGCGAGGCGCTGGGCAAACGCTGGCAGAGGACGCGCTTCCGTGCGCCTTACCTGCGCAACACACTTTGGGAGATGGGCTACGCCCTCGATACGCTGGAGACCGCGCTGCCCTGGTCGGCCGTGCCGGCTGCCGCCGAGGTGATCCCGAACCTCCTGCGCAACGGCCTGATCGAATATGGTGAACGCGTGCTGGCCTTCGCCCACCTCTCACACGTTTACGCCGATGGCGCAAGCCTGTATGTGACCTATCTCTTCCGCCGCGCCGCCGACCCGGAGGCGACGCTGCACCGCTGGCGGACGCTCAAAGGCGCGGCCAGCCGCGAGATCGTAGCGCGCGGTGGGACCATCAGCCACCAACACGGCGTCGGCCTCGATCACGCGCCCTACCTCGCCGCCGAGAAGGGCGCGGTGGGAATGGAAGTGCTGGAATCCATCCGCAAGACGTTCGACCCGGAGGGCGTGATGAGTCCGGGTAAGCTGTTATCAACGGATTGAATGAATTTCACGGATGGATCGGGTTATCTGATGCAATCCGAGATGTCCGCTGATCAAAGGCAATGTGGACGCAAGGCTGGCGTGATCGGGTCTGGTCGGCGCTCTCGCAGCCGTGGGACTTGATCGTCATCGGCGGCGGCATCACCGGCGCGGGCATCTTGCGCGAGGCGGTGAACACCGGGCGACGCGCCCTGCTCGTCGAGGCCGGCGACTTCGCCTGCGGCACCTCGTCGCGCTCGTCCAAGCTGGTGCACGGCGGCCTGCGTTACCTCAAGCAGGGCGAGATCAGGTTGACGTTCGAGTCGGTGCGCGAGCGCGAGCGTCTGCTGCGCGAGGGGCGCGGTCTGATTCAGCCGCTCGGCTTCCTCCTGCCCAACTTCGCCGGCGACTGGCCGCCGCCGTGGCTCTTTGGCCTTGGCCTGGCCCTGTACGATGCCCTGGCGCTGCAATGGAGCCACCGCCATTACGACGCGCTGGATATGCGCGACCTGTGCCCGGCGCTGGCCGAGCACGGCCTGCGCGGCGGCTACCGCTTCTTCGACGCCATCACCGACGATGCGCGCCTGACGCTGCGCCTCATTCGCGAAGCCGTACGCGCGGGCGGCGTGGCGCTGAATTACACGCGGGCCGAAGGGCTGCTGCGCGATCGGGCCGGGCAGGTGCGCGGCGTCGTGCTGCGCGACCAGGCTGATCCCTCGGGCCGCACGCTCGAAGTGGAGGCGCGCGCCGTTATCAACGCCGCGGGCGTGTGGGCCGATGACCTGCGCGCTCAACTCGGTGAACGCCGCCGGCTGCGGCCCCTGCGCGGCAGCCATCTCATTTTCCCCGCGGCGCGTTTCCCGCTGCGGCGCGCCGTCAGCTTCCTGCATCCGCGCGACCGCCGCCCGGTCTTCGCCCTGCCCTGGGAGGGCACGACGCTCTTTGGCACCACGGATGTGGATCACGCCCAGGCGTTGGTGACCGATCCCGCCATCAGCCCGGCGGAGGCCGACTATCTGCTCGAAGCGTTGCGCTATGCCTTCCCGGCGCTTGAGCTGCAGGCCGGCGATGTGCTCGCGACCCTGGCCGGCGTGCGCGCGGTGGTGGCTACCGGCCGGGCCGACCCGTCGAAGGAGTCGCGTGAGCATGTGTTGTGGAACGAGAACGGGCTGGTGACGGTGACCGGCGGCAAGCTCACCACGTTTCGGCTGATGGCCCATGCGGCCCTGCGCGCCGTGCGGATATCGCTCAGTGGCAATCCGCAGCGCGTGCTGGACTCCGCACCCTCCCTCGTCGCCGACCTTCACCCGATGCTCGCCCTGCGCCTCGCCGGGCGTTACGGTGCAGATGCGCCTGCGCTGGTTGCTGCCGCGCAACCGGGTGAACTCGATGCGATTGCTGATTCAGTTGCGTTATGGGCGGAATTGCGCTGGGCGGCGCGCGCCGAGGGAGTCGTTCATCTGGATGATGTGCTGCTGCGCCGCGTGCGGCTCGGCCTGCTGTTGCCGGAGGGCGGGCTGCCGCACCTCAGCCGCATCCGTGCCATCGTTCAGCCGGAACTGGGTTGGGAGGATGCACGCTGGGAGAGCGAAGCAGCCGAGTACGCGCGGCTGTGGCGGGCCAGCTACGCGCCGCCGGAGTGAAGAAAGACTAAACCAAATCGGCCAGGGCTTTTTCAGGGGTCAAAGTCTTGAGCGCCGGTTTTACCCGGTCGCGTTGCTCCTGATCGAGAGTGACCAGAGTTGCACCAAACTGCAGGGCAACTGCTGCGTAAACCGAATCGCTGCCGCGCAAGGCGTGTTGTGCGGCAACCTCCACTGCGCGACGGGCGAGCGTCTCATCCAGCGCCGCCCAGACGATTTGCGGCAAACGTTGCAGCGCCAGCGCAAACGAGCGCGCCAGCGCAGCGTCACCCCGACCACGCCGCACCGTCGCCGCGACCTCGGGTAAGGCCAGTGTGGGCGTGATGAGCGGGATGCCTTGCGTTTGCACTTCTGTCAGGAACTCCCGGCTGAAGTGATGGCCTGCCTCCCGGGGATTGAAAGCGTTGAGAAAAACGCTGGCGTCAACTGTATACGGGCCGGGCATGGTCGTCAGCGCCGTATCTCGGACAGCAAATCCGCCGAGGACTTTTTCGAGCGCCACTTGCGTCCAATCTCTGCGCCCAACTTCTCCAATTCAGCCCAGACTTCCCCTGCTGATTGATAAGCCTCGACGCGCGCTGGTGCAGCCGCTTCGAGCGGCGCTAGCACTCCCACTGGGCGGCCCCGGTAGGTGATGAGGTAGCGCGAGCGCTTCTTGCGAAGGTCTTGAACAATCTCTGAGGCCCGGGCTTTGAGTTCACGAACACCGATTTCCCTCATAGTGTGTTTCCGGGAATGTAGTCACTCATGTGGCTACATTGTAATGGCTATCGGATGCTTGTCAATCGGATCGCCGGAATACCTGCGTCTCGCCCGGCAGGTGATGCACCGGGCCGTCCGCGCCGCGCGGATCCCACGGCACGCGGCGGTGGGCCAGGGGCGCGATTTTTGTGCCATAGGCCGTGAGTGTCCTGACCGCGACGCCGCGGCGGTAGAGAATGGTCGTGCGCGTGCGCTGGCCGGGGCCGAGCAGGCGGATGCAATCCGGCTCGCTGTAACGCTGCCAGGCCTCATCCACCGCGCGCGGACAGAAGAACAAAATGCCCGGCCCGCCCGAGACACCGATGTGCTCCGGCGCGTCCGGCCCGAGCTTGTTGAAGATCAGCACGCCTTCCACCAGCTTCCCGGCAAAACTGCGCACATGCATCGGCCGGCCCCGGAAGGTGACGTTGGTCTGTCGGTAGGTCTCGCCGTCGAAGTCAATGTACACCAGGTTATCCCACGGCGCAGCGCCCGGCGTGCCGCTCTGATCGTCGTAAGCCAGCGCGTTCCCGGCAAGGTCGAACACTTCGCAATGGTCGTGCCACACGCCGCTCAGGAGGGTCAAAGTGTGGGCGACGGTGCCTGGAGGAAACGAGGGAGGGGGCATGAAGTGTCGAAGTGTCCGAGTGTCGGGTGTCAGTCTGTGTGCAGGGCGCTTCGACACCCGACACGCGACGTTATTTCTTCAAGCTGAAACTGGCCTGCTCCGCCCCGGTCACAATCATCTTTGCCGCTTCGAGGCGGCCGCGCTCGGCGGGGAAAGCTTGCACCAGGCCCATGCTCAAATCGCGCAGGCCGCGGGCGATGACGCCATGGTTGGCAGTATTGCTCGTGCCGCAGGCTTTGAGCGCAAGTGTAGCGACGTTGTAAGCCGCGTCGCAGACGACGCCTTTGCACAAGCGCCATTGCGCCACCACGCGCGGTTTGGGGAGGCGGGGCGGCTCGACGGTTTCGAGTTCGAGTTGCCGTCGCAGCCACAGCATCGCGGTCTCCAAATCCACCGTCATCTGGCCGATCAACTCCTGATGAAAAGCGCTCTCCGCCGCGATGGGCCTGCCCGTGTCCTCGAACTTCAGGCCGGTGACGAAGTTGAGCGCATACTGATAAACGTTGTAGGCGACGCCGAGATAAATGGCGGCGACCGCCACCTGGTTGCCGACGAAGCTGCCCCGGCTCATCTGCATCATCTTGACGAAGGCGCCGGGCAGGGCGAGCGCTTCGTCCGCCGGCACAAACACTTCCTCGAGGATCAGGCCGTGGGTGGCGGTGGCCCGCATGCCGAGCGAGTCCCACTTCGCGCGCTCACGTACGCCGGGCGCTTCGCGCCGGACGAAGAACACGCCCAACCCTTCCGCCGTGCTTGTGCCCGCGAGCTTGGCGGTGACGAGATATTCATCCGCCACGCCGGTGGAGCAGCCGAAGGACTTGACGCCGCTGAGCGACCAGCCGCCCGTTACCGGCTTTGCCTCGGTGGCAATGGTGATGGCGCTGGCGGTCGTCTTCACCTGCTCGCTGGCGAAGTTGGCCAGCCACTTCCCTTCCGTGCCCATCTTGTGCAACAGCTTCTCGGCGAAGGCGCGCACCACCGGCGCTTCCTCGTCGGTAAACAAGCCGGCGTCGAGCGCCTCGAGCGGCAGCAGCCCGCGCGAAGCGCTGCTGCAATGGAAGAAATACGCCAGCGCCGTGGACGGGCAAGCGGTGCCGAGCGCGAAGGCGGCGGCGGTCAGATCGCGCAGGCCGCCACCCAGCCCGCCATACGCTTCCGGTACGATCAGGCCCAACAATCTGGCCTCGCGCAACACGGCGATGTTCTCCATGGGGAATTCGCCCTCGGCATCTGCTCGCTCGGCGCGTTCCCGCAGCGCCGGCAGCACGCTCTCGACGCGCTGTGCCAATTCGCGCTCGCGGTCGGTCATGTCCTCAACGAGCACGGCTCCGGTCAGGGTGTTGATCATGTGGTCTCCTCAATCACGTCGCCCCGAGCGCGAACGCGCCGGCTCGATATTGCAGCCCTCTCATCGCGCGAGGGGCCTCCTCCCAAAATCCCGAGGCCCTTCGCCCGACACGGCCCGGGCTTTTCCGGGGCAAATCATTCGTGCTCAGGGCGACGGACATGGTTGGGGCTAGGCCGTTGGCCGTCTGAGGTACTGCCCGCGCGCGGGGCCGACGATGTTGCCGTCATGGTAAATCAGGCGGCCCCGCAGGAAGGTGCTCTTGACGCGGCCCGTCAGTTCCTGGCCCTCGAACGGCGTGTAACCCTGTTGTGATTCGGACTCGGCGGCGCGCACAGTGAAGGTCTCGTGCGGGTCCACGAGCACCAAGTCGGCGTCGTAGCCTGGCGCGATGTCGCCCTTGTGCAACAACCCGAACCGCTGCGCCGGGTTCCAGCTCAACAGCTCGGCCATGTGGTTGTAGCTCATCCCGCGCCGGCTGCCCTCGCTCAGCAGCCCGGAGAGCAGATACTCGGTGCCGCCGAAGCCGGACTTCGCCAGCCAGATGTTATTCGGGTCGCTGCGGCTCGCTTTTTGTTCCGCTGCGCAGCAGGCGTGGTCGCTCACCACCCAATCGAGCTTGCGCTCCAGCAGCGCCTGCCACAGAAACTCCACGTCCGCGCGCGGGCGGATGGGCGGGTTGACTTTCGCGTGCACGCCCGCCGGCGCGTCCACGTCCAGCAGCAGGTGGCCGATGGTGACCTCGCGCCGGAAGTTGATGTGCGGGAACACGTCCGCCATCATCAGCGCGGCCTCCACCGCCTTGCGCGAGCTGAGGTGCAGCAGGTTGATGTTGACGCATTCGGTTTCATATGCCAGATAGGCGGCGATCCAGATCGCCAGCCCCTCGGAGTGCGGCGGGCGGGCGGCGCTGTAGGCGCGCAGCCCGGTCAGTTTCCCCTCACGCTCCACCAGCTTGGTGTAGGCGTTGAGGATATCGGCCAGCTCGCAGTGCAGGCTGACGCTGATGTACTCGGCGAGGTCGGGGTATTGCTGCCTCAGCCGCTGCGCGCCACGCAGGATGAACTCGAAGTGGGCGATGTCATAGCGATCCTCCGGCTCGATCATCAGGAATTCGTGCTGGCGGTCGCTCTTTCCGTGCAGGCCGTAGCCGCCGTAGAACATGAAGATCTTGAAGGAGGGGATGCCGAAGGTGGACAGGAGCAGATCCATCTCCTCGATGTGGCTCGCGGCGATGGGGGCGATGTGATAGGCGTAATCCACCCAGAAATTGCCGTCGCTGAGCCGCAGCACTTCCGGCATGAAATCGCGATAGGGGCCGCCGCGGTTCAGGTAATACTGGCCGGTGCGGATGTAGTTGAGGCTGGTGGTCACGCCGCCCATCGCCGCCGCCTTGCTCTCGGTGACGGCATCCTGCGCCAGCGGCTGGTAGATGCCGATGTGCATGTGCGCGTCCACGCAGCCGGGGAAGGCGAGCCGGTTCTGCGCGTCGAAGACTTCCTTCGCCTCTTCCGCGCGTATTTCCGGCGCGAGCCGCGCGAACCGGCCGGCCTTGATTCCAACGTCGAGCAAATCCACCGCTTGCCGATTAGGGCGCACGACGCGGGCGTTTTTGATGACGAGGTCGAGGGTGGGTTCGGACATAGGTGTTGTTTATCTGGCAATCAGCGGCAGGTACATCTGAGTGACGAGTTGCGTCGTGAGCGTGCTGGAGGCGGTGGTGAACGGGTCATTGGTTGAGCGAGCCATGACGGTGACCGTATCGCTCAGGCCGAATGTGGCGGTGAGCGGTACGGTGACGGTGACCGGCAAGGTCTGGCTTTGCAGGGTCACCAGGCCGAGGGAGGCGGGTGCGCTCGTCGGCCAGAGGTTGCCGCTTAGGGTCAGGGTAAAAGCGTCCGAGTAGAAGCTGGTGTTGGTGATGGTGAGTGTGTGCGTGACCGTCTGTCCAGCAGCGGTGGCGTAGGCGGTGGAGGTGTCTGGGCTGAGCGCTACGCCGAACTGAGGCGCTCCCACCCAGAGGAAGGCGGCGCCGCTCACGCCCCAGTTGCCGGCAGTATCCTGCCCGCGCACAAACAGCATATGCCGGCCCGCGCCCAGGCTGGTCGTATCGAGTACGCCTTGCGCCACCTCGTCGGGAGTGTTGAAGGCGCCGTCCTGCGGGGCCAGAGCGAGCGGTGTCCCGCCCGCCCATGGCGGTGTGTCCACGTAGAGTTCCGCCGCAGCGATGTTTTGTGCGGCGGGGCGACCGACACCCGTGTTGCCGTAGGCATCATCGCGCAGGCGGACGGTGACGGTAACCGGCGAACCGACGGTGACGGTGAGCGCGCTTAAGGCCGGGGAAATCGGCGTTGGCCCAAGTGATAGGGTGTAAGGCTGGCGGGCGGCTTTGGCCGCGTATAGGAAGGCCTCGCGGTTGAGCGGCCAGAAGGTGCTGTCCTGACAGGCGTAGGCCGGCAAAAAGCCGCTGCACGTTCCGCTGAACGGGCCGATCTCGAACGTTGCGCCGGCAATGCCCAGTTGGCCGTAGGCCCAATCGTCCGTCGTTCCGCTGGCGGCGTACAGGATTTCCGACCCTTGCCCGGTGTTGTAACCGTTGTGGTAGCTCATCCTAAAGGCAAAGGAGCGCAGGCCGGCGTTGTTGGGCGCCTGCAGGTTGGCCGGGCAGGGCAGGCCGTAGCACTCCGTCCAGTTCCAGGGAAGCAGGATGAGATCGCTGTAGGTGTGCAGCGTCAGCATCGCGCCGGTGGTCGTGAGCGGAGCAGTATCGCTGAGCGCCGGGCCGCGTTGGTCGGGCCACAGGCTTCGGAAGAGTTGCTCGAGGTAGTACTGCTCCGGCTCGGAGGCCGCGCTTTCGCCCCGATAGGTGTTGTCACACAGATAATCGCTGCTGCCGGCGACGCCCCATTGAAAGCTGGCGTTGCGGTTGAGGTCCACGCCGGCATGATTGATGCCGGTCGGAGGGTTGGCGCAGCCACCCGGGAAGCCGTTCAGGTTCTTGCGCTGCAGGTAGGGCGCGGAGCCGCCCTCCTCGACCTTAATGCGCCCATCGGGGTTCGCCACCGGGATGACCCAGACCTCGGTGGAGTCGAGCAGGGCGGTGACCTCGGGATCGGCGTTGTAGCCGTAGGCCAGGTAATCAATCCAGCGCCAGGCCATCTCGGCGGTGCTCAATTCGCGAGCGTGGATGGCGGCCATGAGCAGGAAGCGCGGCTTGGTGCCGGTCGGTGTCAGGGCGCAATCGCCGGGCTGGAGACGGGTCAGGCAGATGGCTTTGAGGTCGTTCTGGATCGGCCCGCCGGGCCGTATGCCGAAAATTGTGTAATTCGGCCTGTAGGCGCGGGTCTGAGAGCCGCGCCTACGAAATTACACACAAATCGGCAAACCGCCCCCGCCGTTGAGCTTGCCCCATGAGTCGCCATAGTCAATTACCCTGGCCAGGCCGGGCTTGGCGGTGGCGATGGCGTCCAGGTGCGAGTAGTGCTCGGCGACGGTGCGGTAGCCGCTGTAATACGTCAGCGGCGACTCGGTCAAGCTCGTATCCAGCTCATATTCCACGCGCACCACGAAGCCGGCCTCGGTCAGCGCGCGTTCGGTCTGGGCGTCGCCGAGGACGAGCAGGTAGTTGGGGCCGCGCGCCTCCAGCACGTCCCAGCCGCCGGCGGTAAGGCGGGTCACGTCTTCCGGCATGGCGAGGTAAACGCGGAAGATGTACAGAGCCGTTGTTTCCGATCCTTGTTCTTGGATGCGGCGGGCACGGGCCGGCGCCGACGCGAGTGGCAGGCCGGCGAACAGAATCAGGGCGAGGGCGAAACGAGTCAGGCGTTGCATGTCAGTTTCCGGGAGCGTCGCCAGCGGCGAGGGCAGTTACCAGGTTTAACTCCCGAAAAGTCTCGATTTGCCCGGGGCTGTAGCCCAGTTCGGTCAGTATTTCTACCGAATGCTGGCCGATGTGCGGCGGCTGGGCGCGCAGGCCGAAGTCGTAGCCGGCCACGGCAACCGGCAAACGCGGCAGGCGCGTTTCTGTGCCGTCGGGGAAGGTTGTGGCGAGCAGCGCGCCGCTGGACGCCAGGTGCGGATCATCGAACAAATCTTCAGGTCGGGCGACGGGCGCGAATGGGATGCCGGCCCGTTCGCAGCGATGGATGATTTCGGCTTTCGGCATCCCGGCCAGCATCATTTCCAGCGCGGGCAGCAGCCACTCGCGCGCGGCGATCCGGTCGTTGTTGGTCTTCAGCCGGTCGTCGTTCATCCAATCCGGCCGCTCGAACGCCTCGCAGAAGCGCTGCCAGGCTTTGTCGCTCGTCACGCCGATGAAGACGAGCTCGCCCTCCTGGGTGGTGAAGGTCCGATAGACCGACCAGGCGCTGAGGCGGGCGGGCATGGGCGGGATTGGCTCGCGTGAGGCGGCGGCGTAGGCCATGTGATGGCCCATCAGGAAGGCCGCCGTCTCGAACAGGCCGCTCTGCACCAGTTGGCCGCGCCCGGTGCGGTCACGTTCGCGCAGGGCGGCCAGCACGCCGAGGGCGGCGTACGTCCCGCCCATCACATCAACCACCGACGCGCCCGCGCGCAGCGGTTGTCCGGGCGGGCCGGTCATGTACGCCAGCCCGCTCATCATCTGGACGACTTCATCGAGTGCATGGCGATGCTCATACGGTCCGGGGAGGAAGCCTTTGAGGGAGCAGTAGATGAGGGAGGGCCGATCACGCGCGACTTGTTCGTAGCCAAAGCCGAGGCGGTCCATCGTTCCGGGGGCGAAGTTCTCGATGAGCACATCGGCGGTGGCGATGAGCTTCCGAACGATCTCGCGTCCTTCCCCGGTTTTGATATCCACCGCCAGACTCAGTAGATCCAATCTTCATGGTCTCGGGGTGGCTGGCGCAGTGATCTCATGGACGCAACCGTAATGTTGTTCCAGCGCCCGAATAATGAACTTGACCAAGCGGCTGAGCTCAAAGAGCTTAGTCT
>JBBIQY010000013.1:0-51589 GCA_037442085.1 Anaerolineae bacterium | reverse complement strand
CGAAAGCTCAAGTCGCTCGGCTATGCCGTTGAGTTGGTTCCCGTGGCCATGGCGTAACGCCCGTGGCTTGAGGCTCGACTGGACGCATCAGTCGGAGCGACCTATTTTCTGGTCAGCGCAGTCGAAGAAGCGCGGCCCTCTCCTGAGCGAAGCCGAAGGATCAGGATGCTTTCGTGAAGTACTGATAATGACTGATTGAGGAGAACGCCATGCGACATTTGCTCATCATCATCGTGGCGCTGGCCAGTGCCGCTCTGGCCTGCGACATCTCCCTGCCTGACATCCCTCGCCTGCAAACCATCCCCACCGAAACGCTGGTCGTATCCGAGCCACAGCCCGAGAGTGAAATTGCCGAGGTCGAGCTGCGATTGGGCGCAGGCGAACTAACCCTGACCGGCGGCGGCGAGGGGTTGATCAGCGGCGAGATTCGGTACAACGTGGCCGAGTGGAAGCCGACCGTCACCCGCGACGGCAGCCGTGTGCACATCGAGCAGGGCCGCGCCGACAGCAGCAACATCGGCCTGGCGGAAGGCAACACCGTCAATGAGTGGAATTTGAAGCTGGGCGATAAGCCGCTGCGGCTGGAGATCAACGCCGGCGCCTACCGCGGCGAGCTGGACCTGAGCGGTGTGCCGCTGCGTGAGCTGAGGATCACCGACGGCGCCAGCACCAGCACCGTGAAGTTCGATACGGTGAACCCGGAGGAGATGACGGAGCTGCGCTACTCCACCGGCGCTTCCACCGTCGCGCTGGAAGGCTTGGCCAACGCCAACTTCGCCCGGATGCGCTTCGATGGCGGCGCCGGCACATACACCCTGGATTTCTCCGGCGAGCTGCAGCGCGACGCGACGGTGACCATCAAGGCCGGCATCTGCACGCTCACGCTCATTGTGCCGGAAGGGACGCGCGCCACGATCAACCGCTCCGGCTCGCTGACCACCGTGAAAACCGAGGGCCGCTGGTCGGTGGACGGCGACACCTACGAAAAATCCGGCGAAGGCCCGCTGCTGACCATTAACGTGGAGGTGGGCGCCGGCACGTTGACGTTGGTGAACAAGTAGACGGGTGGACCGGAGCGCCTTTTGGTCGAACGGCGGGGGAGGCGTCGGCGCCTCGCCCCATAAGAGAAACCGCCCGGCATTTCCGGGCGGCTTCTCTCGAGGAGTTCAATAGGTTGCTTAGAACCCTACCTCTAAACCGAGGGTCTGGCGAAGGCATTGCCTTCGCCAGACCCGCATCAACCCGCCAAGGCGGAGTTTAGAGATAAGCTCTTATGCGGTTGATGGAGGCCCGACCTCACCGTACAGTTTGCGGTGAACCACGCTCAGGGCGCGCACCTGCTCTTCGGCGCGGTATGACGAGCGCACCAGCGGCCCGCACTCCGCCCACTTGAAGCCGATGCTCAGCGCATAATCGCGCAATTCGCGGAACTCATCCGGCGTGTAGTAGCGTTCGATGGGCAGGTGCCGGCGCGACGGCTGCAGGTACTGGCCGAGCGTCAGGATATCCACGCCCCAGGCGCGCATGTCGCGCAGCACCGCCTTGATTTCGTCCGGCGTCTCGCCCAATCCGACCATCAGCCCGCTCTTCGTCAACACCTCGGCATCGAGCTGTTTGGCGTTGGAGAGGGTGGCCGCCGCCCACTCATAGCGGTCTTGCGGCTGTACTTTCCTAAAGAGCCTTGGCACCGTCTCGACGTTGTGGTTGAGGATTTCGGGCCGTGCGGCCATCACCGTCTGAAGCGCCTCGCGGCTGCCCTTGAAATCCGGGATGAGGACCTCGATGGAGCAGCCCGGATGAATCTCGCGGATACGGCGGATGACCATGGCGAAGATGGGCGCGCCGCCGTCTTTGCGCTCATCGCGGTTGACGCTGGTGATGACGGCGTGGCGCAAGTTCATGGCTTTCACCGCCTGCGCCACGCGCTCCGGCTCGCCCCAGTCCAGCGCGGCAGGGCGACCATGCTTGATGTCACAGAAACCGCAGGTGCGCGTGCAGACATCGCCCATCATCAGGAAGGTGGCCGTGCCTTTGCCCCAGCACTCGCCCAGGTTGGGGCACATGGCCTCCTCGCAGACGGTGTGCAGAGTCTTGGCGCGCATCAGGTCTTTGAGCCGCTCGTAGTTCTCGCCGCCGGGCGCGCGCACGCGGATCCACTCCGGGCGGCGCAGCGGGCGCGGCGGCTCGAGCAGGTCAGCCGCCGGGATCAGACGGTCGCGGGTGGGTTCAGTGATCGGCATTTAGACGCGGACTCCCAGTTGAGCCAGGATTTTGACCGGATTCGCCGGCCGGCCGCTCTGTCCGCCCACAGCCAGGCGGTACGGGAGGATTAGCCGGCGGAGCCATTGCAGCCTATCCGGAAGATCTGTCGGGGCCGATCGGGTTGAAGCTGCGCCACAGTTTCGGCCAGGCCCGGCCAGTCCGAACCGCCAACGACAGGGTAGTGCCATATGCCAAGATTCTACGCCAGAATGGCGGTTTTGTACGCTGACCGAAACGGCGGGCCTTCATCTCCACTCGCCGTCCAGACTCTGAGGTGCTCTACGGCTCAAGGTTATTGATCGTGCTTTTCAGCCATGACCGGATCTGAATTATTCGTGGAAATCCGCGTCCGTTCATGAATTTAGAAGACCGCAGTTTGCGCCCGCACAGGGTATATAATCTGCGGCAATTTACTTTCGGAGGTTCTCTATGAATTACCGCCGTCTCGGCAATTCCGGCCTGAAAGTCAGCGAGTTATCGTTCGGTTCGTGGGTGTCGTTCAAGAATCAGATGGGTGTGGAAGCGGCCCTCGAATGCATGAAGGCGGCCTATGAGGTCGGCGTCAACTTCTTCGACAACGCCGAAGTGTACGCGCTGGGCGAGTCGGAGCGCATCATGGGCGAGGCGCTGAAGAAGCTCGGCTGGCGGCGCGCCAGCTATATCATCTCCACCAAGTTCTACTGGGGCCTGCACGATGGGCCGAATGAGAAGAACACGCTCAACCGCAAATACCTGATGGGGGCGATAGACGGCTCGCTCAAGCGGTTGCAACTGGACTACGTAGACTTGATCTTCTGCCACCGCCCCGACCCGGACACGCCGATCGAGGAGACGACGCGCGCCATGAGCGACATCGTCTCGCAGGGCAAGGCGCTGTACTGGGGCACCAGCGAGTGGAGCGCCGACCAGATCACGGAAGCCTGGCACCTCGCCGAGCGCTACGGCCTGCACAAGCCGCAGATGGAGCAGCCGCAGTACAACCTGCTCTGGCGCGACCGGGTGGAGAAGGAATATGCGCGGCTGTACAAAGACCTCGGCCTGGGCCTGACCACCTGGAGCCCGTTGGCCTCCGGCCTGCTGACGGGCAAGTACAACGACGGTATCCCCCCCGACAGCCGCGCCGCGCTCCCCGGCTACGAGTGGCTGCGCGAGCGAATGCAGAATCCGGTCACCCTCGACAAGGTCAAGCGCCTGCAACCCATCGCCACCGACCTCGGCTGTACGCTGGCGCAACTGGCGCTGGCCTGGTGCCTGAAGAACCCGACGGTCAGCACCGTCATCACCGGCGCCAGCCGCGTTGCACAGGTGCACGAGAACCTGAAGGCGCTCGAAGTCGCGCCGAAACTGACGCCGGATGTGCTGGCGCGGATTGAGGAAGCCTTGAAATGATGACGGCAGACCGCCGTGGTCCGCCGTCTGTGGTCTGCAGTCTCGCAGCGATGAAAGTGGTTTCGGTGAACGTCGGCCAGCCGGAGACGACGACGTACTTCGGCAGGGAGGTGCGGACGGGTGGGCGCAAGGTACCGGCGCTCGAAGCGTTCCTGCGCCGCGCCGGCTTCGATGGCGATGGCCAGGCCGACTTGAAGAATCACGGCGGGCCGGACAAGGCCGTGTGCGTCTACGCCTTCGATCACTATCCCTTCTGGGAGCATTGGCTGGGCCAACCACTGTCGCCCGGCGCTTTCAGCGAGAACCTGACGACCCGCGGCCTACTCGAGTCCGAAGTCTGCATCGGCGATGTGTTCCGCGTGGGCGGCGCGCGTGTGCAGGTGAGCCAGCCGCGCCAACCGTGCAGTAAACTGGCAGGCCGCCTGAACCGCAAAGACCTGCCGGAGAAAATCCACGCAACGGGCTACAGCGGCTTCTACCTGCGCGTGCTGGACGAGGGCCTGGTCCGCGCCGGCGACCCTCTCGATTTGGTGGAGCGTGATCCGTCAGGGGTGACGGTGCAATTCGTCAATGCGCTGCTGTACGGGCAACGCACCGACCGCGAAAGCTTCGAGCGGGCGCTGGCTGTGGCGGCACTGTCCGAGGCCGGCCGCGCCTCGTTGCGCAAACGTCTGACGGTCAGCCGGTAGATTTCGCCGCCGGGCCGCGCAGATCGCGACGTGCGCCGGCGCCTTCCTGCATAGCCTCGAGGCCCTGATGCCCCCTCCTCTCACCCCCGACCGGATTCGCGAGTTCGTCATCGCCGGGCACGGCAACCTGCCGCGCGTCAGGGAGATGCTGGCCGAGAACCCGGCCCTGCTCAATGTTGCCCAGGCCTGGAGCGAGACGGATCACGAGACGGCCATTCAGGCGGCTGCCCATGTGGGCGCGCGCGAGCTGGCCGAATTCTTGCTGGCGCAGGGCGCGCCGCTGGCCCTCCCGACGGCCGCTATGCTGGGCCGAACGGCGGAAGTGGAGCGTTTGTTGGCCGAGCAGCCGGAGCGCATCCACGAAACGGGCGCCCACGGCATTCCACTCCTGGCGCACGCGGCCCTGAGCGGTGATACGGCGCTATGCGCGCTGTTGTACGAGCGCGGCGCGCGGACGGGCGTCTCGTTTGCGCTAGGCACCGCTGTCGCGGGCGGCAACCTGGGGCTGGCTCGCTGGCTGCTGGACAACGCTCAGCCTGACCTGAGCTGGAAGAACTGGCAGGGAAAAACAGCGCTGACCCTGGCGGAAGAGGGCGGCCACGCCGAGATCGCGGCGCTGCTGCGCGAGCGCGGCGCCGGGCGGTGACCGGCTCTCAACCTCGAAGTCGCCCGCCGGCCAGCCCCAAAATTCGGTTCGGACTATAATCACCTGCACGTTTCTTGCAGGGAACTCCTGCTGGCAACGCTGGAGGCTGAATGCACCGCCCGACCGTTCGCGCGACACTCGTTCTCTTGCTGGTTGCGGCCCTGGCTGTTGTGCCGAACGTCTGGCGAGCCCTGGCGCAGACGGCCACCCCGACTCCCACGCCGACGCCGACTTCTACCTCCGGCGTTGGCGCAATTGTCACTGTCGTTGTCGTTACCCTGACCCCTTCCAATACGCCCAGCCCGACGGCCACGCCACGCGGCACGCGGCCCCCGACCAACACCGCCACCCTCATCCCTGGGCCGGACACCTATACCGTGCAGGCCGGCGACTCGCTCGCCAAGATTGCGGAGAAGTTTGGCGTCCGCCTGTTCGACCTGGTCACGGTCAACAACCTGACGCTCGAGTCGCTGGTTTACGTCGGGCAGATACTGCGTATCCCGCCGCGCCCGCCCACGGCAACCGCGCCGCCGCTTACCGTGCCGCCCGGCTACACCACCTACCGCGTCAAGGAGGGCGATACGCTGTTACCCATCGCCCGCCAGTTCGGCGTCACCGTCTCGCAGCTGCGCTCAGCCAACAACCTCAACTCGGATAGCATCTTCCCCGGCCAGGTGCTGCTCATCCCGCCGCCCAACACGCCGACTCGCACCTCCACACCGCTGCCGCCGGGCGCCGTCACCTACGTCGTCCAGCCGGGCGACCAGTTATTGCGCATCGCGCGCCGCTTCGGACTGACGCTCAGCCAGCTGCGCTCGGCCAACGGCCTCACCAGCGATACCATCGCGCCAGGACGCGTGCTGTTCATTCCCACGCCTCTCCCCACCAGCACACCGCGCCCGCCGACTCTCACCCCCACCGGTAACTATGTCGGCTATGTGGTGCAACCCGGCGACTGGCTGCAGCGCATCGCGGTCTGGTATGGCGTCACCGTCTCCGCCATCCGCGCCGCCAACAACCTCTCGGGCGATACCATCAGTGTGGGACGCACGCTCACCATCCCCAACCCGACACGCTATCCGCTGCGCTACACCGTCGGGCCGAGCGACAACCTGACGCGCATCGCCGCGCGCTTCGAGACGACCATCGAGGCCCTGCAAATTGCCAACGCCATGGGCAAAAATACCACCATCTTCGAGGGCCTCATCCTCATCGTGCCCGCCAAACCCTGACGGACAGCACGTTTGGTTGCCTCACCAACCCGCCGGACGCGCTGGGCGCCCTGGCGCAACACGCCGTTGACTTTTGCAGCGTTCCGATTACTATCTGGATACATCCGCTCTTCTTCACAAGGACAACCGCATATGAGCCAGCACAAATTCCTCCTCGACGAGAGCCAGCTGCCGAAGGCGTGGTACAACATCAACGCCGACATGCCCGTGCCGCCGCAACCCGTATTGCATCCGGGCACGTTGCAGCCGGTCACCCCCGACTTCCTCGGCGTGCTCTTCCCCATGAGCCTGATCCTGCAGGAGATCAGCACCGAACGCTGGATCGAGATCCCGGAGCCGGTGCGCGAGGTGTACAAACTTTGGCGACCCACGCCGCTGTTCCGCGCCGTGCGACTGGAAAAGGCGTTGGACACGCCGGCCCACATCTACTACAAGTACGAGGGCGTCAGCCCGGTCGGCTCGCACAAGCCGAACACGGCGGTGGCGCAGGCGTTCTTCAACAAGGAGGCGGGGACGAAAGCGCTGACCACCGAGACGGGAGCGGGGCAGTGGGGCAGTGCGCTGGCGATGGCCTGTAACTTCTTTGGGTTGGCTCTGGAAGTGTACATGGTGAAGGTGTCGTACGACCAGAAGCCATATCGGCGCATCATCATGCAAAACTTTGGGGCGCAGGTGTACGCCAGCCCGACGGAGCGGACCCAGTATGGCCGCAGCCTGTTGGCGCAAAGCCCCGATCACCCCGGCTCGCTGGGGGTGGCCATCTCGGAAGCGGTGGAAGCGGCGGCCAGCAGCGGGGGTACGAAGAAGTACAGCCTGGGCTCAGTGCTGGGCCATGTGCTGATGCACCAGACGGTCATCGGCCTGGAAGCGCTACAGCAGATGGAGCAGGCGGGCGAGTACCCGGATATTGTGATTGGCTGTACGGGTGGCGGCTCGAACTTTGCCGGCTTCACTTACCCCTTCCTGCACCGGAACTTCACGGAGGGCAAGCGGACGCGCGTCATCGCCGTCGAGCCGGCCTCCTGCCCATCGCTGACTAAGGGACGATACACCTTCGACTATGGGGACACGGCCGCCATGGCGCCGATCGTCAAGATGCACACGCTGGGACATACTTTCATTCCGCCGGGGATTCATGCGGGCGGCCTGCGCTACCACGGCATGGCGCCGAGCGTGAGCGCGCTGGTGGATCATGGCGACATCGAGGCGCGTGCCGTAAAGCAACTGGAGACGTTCGAAGCGGGGGCGCTGTTTGCCAGGACGGAGGGGATCCTGCCCGCGCCGGAGGCCAACCATGCCGTGCGCGCGGCCATTGATGAGGCGCTGGTCTGCAAGCGCGACGGCGTCAAGAAAGTCATCGCCTTCAACCTGTGCGGCCATGGGCACTTTGATATGAGCGCCTACGAGGCCTACCACAGCGGCAAGCTGGAGGACTATGAGTATCCGCGCGAAGCGGTAGAGGAGGCCATGCAGCACCTCCCCCGGGTGCCGGCCTTGTAGTGGGCGAAACCACTCGCCAGGGCGACCAGAAGAGCAGCGCGACCCTCACGGGTCGCGCTGCTGGCTGTTGAAGGCGAGGGTCGCCGGGCGCGGCGCTACGGTGTGCCGAAGTCCTGCGTCCAGTAGTGGCCGTAATTCACGCTGCCGGTGTCGTTGGCGAGGAGGTAGTAGCCCACCCCAATTTCGCGCAGGTTGCAGTTGAGGATGTTTGCGCGATGACCGGAGCTGTTCATCCAGCCCTCCACCACGCTGGCGGGCGTGGAATAGCCGGCGGCGATGTTCTCCGCTGCAAGCGAGAAGGTGTAACCCTGCGCCGCCATCCGCGCCCAGGGCGAAGAGCCGTTTGAACCGGTATGGCTGAAGAAATCGCGCAGGGCCATGTCTTCGCTGTGCAAATGCGCTGCCCGCATCAGCTTGTGGTTTGGAACCAAAGCCGGGCAATTGGGAATGGCCGCCCGCCGCTGGTTGGTGAGTGCGATGACTTCCGCCGGGAAGGGCGGGATCACGAAGAAATCGCGCTGCACCAGGGGCAGAAAGACGGCGTGTGACGTAGCCGGCTCGGCCTCGGGGCCGGCCTCCTGTGCAGCAGCCGGCAACCCGGCCAGCGTCATACCGAATACCAGTAAGCCTGTCAGCCAGAAATTTGCTCGTGAACGCATTCGCTCAACTCCTAATGTTCCTATGCTAGCGCTTCACGGACGGGCTTACCGAAAGTCTTGGTTGGTCAGCGTTGGTAGGGGCGGGCCTGCCGCCGGCTAGGAGGGCGGCGGGTGCGGTGGAGCGCCCGGCGGTTGTGGCGGCGTCGTGATTGACGGGCGCGCGGTGGAGGGGATGGCCGCCGGCTTCACCCCCAGCGCTGAAGGCCGGATGAGCGGGCAGCCATACGGCAGGGTTGACTCCGGCTGCGGCGTTTGGTTTGCCAACAAGGCATTCACGGCGCGGTCCACATATAACGTCTTGGGTTTGGGCCGCTCGGTTGTCGCATCGTCGAGCGCGCCGGTATAGCGCACCGTCCCGCGCCGGTCCAGCAAAAAAAACTGCGGCGTGACCTGGGCACGATAGGCGTTGGCGACGCTCTGGTCCAGGTCGAAGAGCACCGGGTAACGCACGCCGCGCCGCTCTATCTCGTGCAGGACCTCTTCTTCTTTTTCGTCGTAGTTGGAGGCGATGCCAACGATGCTCACTTTGAGCGGCGTCCACTTGAGCGTGCGGTAGACGAGCAGCACATCGGCGCGCCGGCTCCACGGACACTCTGCCGACCAGAAGTGCAACACCACGATTTGGCCGCGCAGGTCCGTCAGGCTGAGACGCGGGCCGTTGGCGGCGGGCAGGGAGAAGTCGGGCGCGCGGCGGTTGAGTAATTCACTCATGGCAACCACTGGGGCGAGTAGCCGCCGCTCACCAGGCGGCGGGCGCTGCCATCGGCCAGGGCGATCAGCCAAATCTCCGGCGGCTGGGAGAGGTCGGTGGCGTTGAGGCGCATGCAGGCGATCCGCTGCTCGTCAAAGCTCCAGGCAAAGGCGCTGTGGGTGAATTCGGGGTCGTGGGTCAAGCGCCGCGCGTCCGAGCCGTCGGCGCGCATCACCCACAACTGTCGGCCCGGCGTCCAGGTCTCGGGCGTCAGGCCCCGGCGTGCAAAGGCCAGCCAGTCGCCGGAAGGAGAATACACCGGCGAAGCGTCTTCCACAACCCCTGTTCCGGTCAGGTTAACGGCAGTATTGGTTCGGATATCCACGCGGCGCAGGTAACTGTAGAACCCGGCGACTTGCACCGTGACGGTGTCCGTCGCCACCAATGACTCCGGCAGGGTGAGGGCGTTCTCCTTCAGCACGATCTCGGGGAAGACCAGCGACTGGCCATCGGCGGACCAGGTGCCCATCTCACCCGAATCGGCGGGTATGAAGGTGGTGGCGCCCGTCGTCACGTCCTGCACCACGATTGCCCGTCGCGCCGCGTCGTAGAAACCGAGGCGGCCATCCGGTGACCAACGCGGTGACCGCGCCGGGTTGGCCGGGTCGCCGACCGGCGTGGTCTGCCCACTGGCGAGCGCCAACACGTAGATCCGTGGCTCGCCAAAGACGCGATTGCCGGCAGGATCGAGCATAGGCGTCTGGCGCTCATAGGCCAGGCGGCGGCCATCCGGCGCAAAGGCTGGCGCACGGCATACGGCTTCCGGACAGGCCAGCAGCAGCGCGGCGTTTGCGCCGTCCACATCCACGCGCTTGAGGTCGGCCCCGCCGTCGGCCCGCGCCGCCGAGTAAGCGATCCAACCGCCATCGGGGTGAACGGCGAAGTCGTTGACGCCGCCCGGCTCAGCCGTCAGCGCTTCAACGGCTGCGCCCTCGCCGATCGAGATAGCGGCCAAGTTGGGCGGCGCACCACTGAGGAAGGCGATCCGCTCACGCCCCACGTTGAACACCCACTCGGTCTGCTCGAATAGCGGCAGGCCCAGCCGGTTCTGACCGCCGGCCAGGCTGACGCGTACCTGGCTGAGCAGCGGCCACGACTGACCCGGCGTGAAGGTCAGGGCCGTCCCGTCGTTGTTCCAGGTGAGCGTGCCGGGCAGGGCTGGCTCGATCCGCAGCGCCGCCTCGACGGTTGCCGGGTTCATGGGCTGATTGAAGGTGATTTGGAGACGGGCGCGGGGTGAGAGGTTCGCAGCGCCAGGAGGGGGGCGTAGTTCCGTGACCTGAGGCCGGGCCAGGATCGCGACCAGCGCCAGACCAGCGAGAGCGGCCAGCGCCGCGAGCCCCACCGCCCTCAGAGGGCCGGCGGTGGGTGCCGTCCAGCGCACGGGCCGGGAACGACTCAGCCGGCGGTAAGACATGGGGCGGGCCCGGCCCGCGCCTCAGGCGGCGAGGTGTTTGGCGGCGCGCTGGATGACGGCCAGGACTTCCGCCGGGATGTAGCGCTCTTCGGCCTCGTCGGCGGACGTCTGCTCCGTCGCGGCGAACTCCATCGCCCACAGCACATCCCACACCGCGCGCGACTCTTCGGGCGAGGCGTAGGCCACCGAGCCGGAGCGTTCTGCGTTTTCGTGGATGCGGCGGAAATCGCGCAGGAATTCATCCACCGTCAGCGTACCCGCCGCCGTCTGACGGATATACCAGCGCAGTTGTTGAATGCCGGGCTCGGTGGGGTAGGTGGCAAAGCGGGGGTCACCTTCTTGCATGAGACTCTCACCTTTGCTGGAGGAAATGTCGGCGGCATTTTACCTCGCGCTGAGCGCGGGTCCTGGCGCACGGCCAGGCCCGGCTCTAACACCCGACAAACAGACGGACGACGGCAGGCCAGCGAAAAGATGGCTCTACCGACTTTGGCGGGATGATGCCCGCGTCCTTCGGCTGCGCGCCGCTCCGCTCAGGACGCTATTTCCCGTTGAATCCGGTAGAACCGAAAAGATCAGGCGCGCTGAGCAAGCGGGACGAAGACCTCGCTCTTGGGGCCGAGGTAGTCGGCGCCGGGACGGATGAGGGTGGCATCCTGGTATTGCTCAAGAACATGCGCCGTCCAGCCGGCGATGCGTGAGGTGGCGAAGATGCAGGTGTCCAGCTCGGTGGGGATGCCCAAGTAGTACAACAGCGGCGCGGAGAAGAAGTCCACGTTGGGGTACAGCTCGCGGTGGCGCAGCACGGCGCGCTCGACGCTCAGGGCCATGTCCACGTAGCGCTGGCCCTTGCCCTGGGCCTGCTCCATGCGGCCCGCCCACTGCAGCAGGTGCCGCGCGCGCGGGTCGCCGGTCTTGTAGATCCGGTGGCCGATGCCCATGATCTTGCGTTTGGTCGCGAAGGCGTTATCCACGAAGTCGTCCACGTTCTCTATGCTGCCGATCTCCAGCAGCATGTTCATGGTGGCTTCGGCAGCGCCGCCGTGCAGGTTGCCTTTGAGCGAGCCGAGCGCAGCAGTGACCGCGGCGTGCAGGTCGGCATTGGTGGAGGCGGCCACGCGCGCGGTGAAGGTGGAAGCGTTGAGCGAGTGATCGGCCAGCAGGACGAGGTACAGGTTCATCGAGTCGTTCTCGAGCTGGGTCTGCTTCTCGCCGTGCATCATGTACAGGAGATTCTCGGCATGGTTGAGCCTGGGCTTGGGGGCGACCGGCTCCTTGCGTTTGCGCGCGCGGTAGAGGGCGGCAACGATGGTGGGGAACTGCGCAACCAGCCGCAGGCCCTTGCGCCGGGTCGCCTCCGGCGAGATGTCTTCGGTCTCCTTATCGTAGTAGGAGAGCATGGAGACGGCGGAGCGCAACACGTCCATCGGCGTGGCCTTGCGCGGCGCGGCGTAGATGTGCTCCATCACCTGGGCGGGCACTTTGCGGTTGGCGGCCAGTTCAGCCTGGAAGGCGGCCAGCTCGGCGGCGTTGGGCAGGCGACCGTTAAACAACAGATACACGATCTCTTCGTAAAGCGTGCGGCCGGCCAGGTCGTGGATGTTGTAGCCGCGATAGGTGAGGATGCCGTTGGCCCCGTCCACGGACGACAACGCCGTTTGGGCGGCGATTACGCCGACGAGGCCTTTGGAAAAAGTCGAAGCGGGAGCGGCAGTCATGGGGAATCAGTTCTCCTTAGAAATAACCGGCAACGGACGCCCCTCGCCGGTCTGAACACGATGCGCGCGCGTCAAGGCTGATGCGGCCGAGATTCTATCATCGGCTTGCAACGAGAGTCAAAGAAACAGCGGCGGCGAAGGACTCACGGCTGAAACTGAGCGGCTGCCCGAGGGCGGTTCTTGTCGGATGGGCGGGTGGCGGGCGCCCCGGCGGGCGAGAGGGCGTGGCCGGGCAGATCACGCTACAATGGGGCAGGGGTTGATCGGGGCGTGGTTGCGTTGCCCACGCCGTCCAACTTGTAGCCTGGAGGCTTCGATGCGCTCACGACTCATCTTCGTGCTTTCTCTATGCTTGGCTGCGCTGGCTCTTGTCGCCTGGCAGTTGCAGACCTACCTGGTCTACATGCCAGTTGTGATGAATCAGCCCACACCCACGCCGACGATTACGCCCACGCCGACCATCACCCCCTCGCCTGTGCCATGCCAGAGCGGGCCGACGGCGGCGACCCAGTTCTCCTCGTCGCGGGGCGTCCAGGGCAATT
Organism: Anaerolineae bacterium; assembly: GCA_037442085.1. GTDB lineage: Bacteria > Chloroflexota > Anaerolineae > Anaerolineales > UBA6663 > JANWXR01. The sequence goes on along the minus strand of JBBIQY010000013.1, from coordinate 38,784 downwards.
ACTTCCGCTGGTCGAGCGGCCAGAGCAACTGCGTCCAGCGCGGCGAGGAGGTGCGCTTCGATTTCAAAGTCACCAACACCAATGCTAATACCGTGCGGGTGGGCGGGCTGGGGGCCATCTGGTGCGTGGACAAGCCCGGCGGTCAGTGCACACAAGCCTCGTGGGGCGATTTCGATTTCAGCGGCACAGCCGCCGGCGGTGATAACAACGTGATCGAGTGGGATGACGGCCTGCGCATCCCCTCCAGCGGCACCTACCAGGTGCGTCTGGGGATCTGCTGGCTCGCCAGCCGGACGGATTGCGAGAACAATCCCGGCCAGTGGGAGTATCTGAGCAACGCCATTGTGCTCGTGGTTCGTTGAGTGCGCCGGCGCCCAAAAGCGAGCGCCGCACCTGAGAGGTGCGGCGCTCATCGTGTGTGCTAAAGCGCGGCCGCTGTCGCCAGCCGCTCGGCGTACTGGCGCCGGTAGTATTCCTTGAACTCGCCGCTCTTGATGGGCCGCCACCACCACTCGTTCTTCACAAACCAATCCACCGTCTCGGCCACGGCAGCCTCGAAGGTGTGGGTCGGCTTCCAGCCTAAGGCATGGGCCTTGGCGCAATCCAGCGCATACCGCCGGTCGTGGCCGGGCCGGTCGGTCACGTGCTTGATTAGCGTCTCCGGCTTGCCGAGCAGCTTGAGGATCAGGCGGGTCACGTCAAGGTTGTAGCGTTCGTTGCCGCCGCCGAGGTTATAAACCTCGCCGGCCCCGCCGGCGTGCAGCACCAGGTCAATGCCGGCGGCATGGTCCTTCACGTACAGCCAGTCGCGCACCTGCAGCCCGTCGCCGTACAGCGGCAGCGGCTCGTCGTCAATGGCGTTGGTGATGAAGAGCGGCATGATCTTCTCGGGGTAGTGGTACGGGCCGAAGGTGTTGCTGCCGCGCGTTACCACCGTGTTCAGGCCATAAGTCTCGTGGTAGGCGCGCACCATCAGTTCGCCGCCCGCCTTGCTGGCCGAGTAGGGGCTGTTCGGCTCCAGCGGGTCGCCCTCTTTGAAAAAGCCCACCGGGATCGAGCCATAGACCTCGTCGGTAGAGACCTGGTGAAAACGCTCCAGGCCCAATTGCCGCGCGACCTCGAGCAGCACGTACACGCCGGTGAAGTTGGTGCGGTGCGCGCTATCCGGGTCGAGGATGGAACGATCCACATGCGTCTCAGCGGCGAAGTTGATGATGGTGTCAATCTGATGCTCGCGCACGGCCTGCTCTACGGCAGCGCGGTCGGCGATGTCGCCGCGCACGAAGGTCAGGCGCGGGTCGGCCTGCACGTCCTGCAGGTTTTCCAGCCGGCCGGCATAGGTCAGCTTGTCGAAGACCACCAGGCGATAGTCGGGATACTTCGCCAGCATGTGACGGACGAAGTTCGCGCCGATGAAGCCGGCGCCGCCGGTAACGAGGAGGTTTTTCATGGTCAGACCTTTGGACCGACCGTGGACGGCCGGCCACAGACCGTTGCGGCAAGCAAAGCGGTCCTTCGCCGGCTGTCGGCGGTCGGCAGTCACACTAAATCAATCTGCGAATAGTCGCCCAGGTTGAGGTTGATGGAGCGCGGGCGGCGGTCGGACTGCGTGACCACGGCGTTGCGCCCGATGAGCGAGTCCTGGATGCGCGCGCCGACGTGCAGGATGCGGCTGTTCTCCAGCACGATGGCGTGCTCGATCTCGCTGTTCTCGACTGTGACGGAGTGATAGATGCTGGTAAACGGCCCGATGTACGAGTTCACAATCCGTGTGCCCTCGCCGATGATGGTCGGGCCGCGCACCGTGCTGTTGATGATCTGCGCGCCTTTCTCCACCGTCACGCGCGCGTCCACCTTCGACGCCTCGTCTATCACGCCCTCGAGGCGCGGCACGATTTCTTCGAGCACGTGATCGTTGGCCGAGAGCATGTCGGCCATCTTGCCGGTGTCAATCCACCAGCCCTCGTGCACGTAGGGATGCACGGCGTAACCGTGCTCCACCAGCCATTGAATGGCGTCGGTGATCTCCAGCTCGCCCCGGAAGGAAGGTTGAATAGCGTGCACGGCCTCGCGGATGTGCTCGTCGAACATGTAGATGCCGACCAGCGCCAGGTCGGAGGGCGGGTTCCTGGGCTTCTCCACCAGGCGTTTGATCGAGCCGTCGCCGTTCAGCTCGGCCACGCCGAACTGCTGTGGGTTGGGCACACGCTTCAGCACGATCTGGCTGTTCCAGTTGCTGTTGGCGAATTGCTGGATGAGCTGGCTAATGCCGCCCTGGATCACGTTGTCACCGAGGAACATCACAAAGCGGTCGTTGCCGAGGAAGGGCAGCGACTCTTTGACGGCGTGCGCCAGGCCGGCCGGCGCGCTCTGGCGGATGTAGCTGACGGTCACGCCCCAGCGCGCGCCGTCGCCCACCGCCTCGCGGATCTCCGGCTCGGTGTCGCCGACGACGATGCCGATCTCGGTGATGCCAGCGTCGCGGATGGCGCGGATGACGCGGAAGAGCACCGGCTCGTTGGCGACGGGGATCAACTGCTTGGCGCGCCGATAGGTGAGGGGCAACAGGCGCGTGCCTTTGCCCCCGGAGAGGATGAGGCCTTTCATTTCGAACGTGCAACTCCCATTTCGTGAGGCGGATTCCGGCCAATCCGGAACGAATGCCCCGCTAGTTGTAAGTGCAAAGCGCTCAACTGGGAATAGCCTCTAACGGCTAGCGGGTTAGAGGTCAATAACTCCCCAGCCTGCCCTCCGGTGTGGCGTTGGTGAGCACGGCGCCCACCACGCGCACGTTGATTTTCTCCAGCAACTCTTTGGCGCGTTGGGCGTGGTCGCGCCGGGTCTGGCCGGCGCTCACCGCCAGCAGCACGCCGTCCAGGTTAGCGGCCAGCAGGGCGGCGTCGGAGACGGCGAGGAGGGGCGGGGCGTCGAAGAGGACAAAGTCCGCTTGTGACTTGAGATGAGCCACGAGAGATTCGAGGCGGCGCGAGGTGAGCAGATCGGCGGGGACGGCGGCAGACGAGCCGGCGGGCAGGAGCTGAAGGCCGTCCACGCCGCTGGCTGCCAGGGCGAGAGGCGCGTCGTCCCGGCCCATGGTGATCCAATCGGTGAAGCCGGGTGCGATGGGCAGGCCGAACAGTTCGTGCAGGCGCGGTCGGCGCAGGTCGCAGTCTACCAGGATCGTCTTGCGCCCACCCTGCGCCATCACCACGGCCAGGTTCGCCAGCGTCGCCGTTTTGCCTTCTTCCGCCGTAGGCGAGGTGACCAGCAGGGTGTGCAGCGGCCGCTCCAGCCCGGCGAAGATCAGGTTGGTGCGCAAGGTGCGGAAGGCTTCCGCCGCCGCCGAGCGCGGGTCTTTCAATGTAATCAGTGACTCTTTCATTTCCGCCGTCCGCTTTCCAGCACGGGCACGGCGCCCAGCACCGCGAGGCCGAGCGCACGCTCGATGTCCTGGCGCGAGCGCAGGGTGTTGGACTCGAGGTATTCCAGGACGAAGACGATGACGCCGCCCAGCAACGCGCCGAGGATGGCGCCGGCCAGGGTATTGACGGTGGTCTGCGGACGAAACCGCGAGACGGTCGGTTGATCGAGGATCAGCGCGTCTACCTGATCCTCGCGCCGCAGTCGGTTGTTGTCGGTGTTGCGCCATTCCACGAACAGCTCGGCCCAGCGTTTGGCGATCTGGCTGGCGGTCTGGGGGTTCTGGTTGCGCACCTCCAAGTGGATGATGAAGTTTTCATCTTCCGAGGCGATGGTCACGTCTAAATTTTCGGGGATGGTATCGAGCTTGAGATCGGCGATGACGCGCTGGGCATTCTGGCGCGTGTCCAGCCACTGCACATAGGAGCGCAGCACTGTCTTGGCGGATTGGGTCAGGCCCAGGTCGGGCCGGGCCGGCTGGACCAGGATGCGCACTGTCGCCTCCCAGACGGTGGTCTGGAGGCGGCTGAAAACGAAGGCGCTGGCGGCCGTCAACGCCGCCGCCAGCAGAATGATCCAGCCGCGACGCCGCAGCAGGTCGAACAGTTGCAGGATCGTCATCGGTCAAACTCCTTTGCCGCGCGGTATTTCCGCGATCACTTTGACGCCCAGCTTCTCCAGGTCCGCTTTGTCGTGCACGAACGGGTCGAGGTAGTGCGCGGCAAGGGCCAGGGCGAAGCCGAAGGTGAGGGCCAGCGCCAGCCGCAGTGGGAGATCGAGCAGCGCGCGGACGCCAGGCGGCTGCAGGCTGACATTGGGCGTATCGAGCGGTGTCACCACGGCGGCCTGCCCGCCCAACTGCGGAAACACTGCGGCGTTCTGGTCACGCAACACCTCGGTGATGGCTTCCGCAATCGCCCTCAATTGCGCCGGGTCGTCGCCGCCCAGGTAGACGAGCAGCAGGCTGCGCGCATTGTCCGAGGCGGTGATCGCGCCGGCCACGGCGACGGGCGGCAGGGCCACGCCGCGCGCTTGCAGGGCGGTGCTCACGCGTTCGGCGAAGTCGCCCGTCCGTACCCAATCCTTGAGCGCGCCGACGATGTACTCGGACGCCAGCCAGCGATAATAGGTCGGGTCGAACTGCGGGCTGGTGGTAAACGGCTCCGGCTGACCGGCCGTGAAGCGCAGCACCAGCGCGTACGACGCAGCAGGCGGGCGGTAGGTGACGGCGCTGATCACGCCGACGATCAGCGCAGGCAGGGCGATCAGCCACCAGCCGCGCCGTGCCACTTTCCAAAGTTGCTTCATTTCCATTCCGGGTTCTTCGCTGCAAAGCCGCACAGGGCGCAAGGAAAACTTGGCGCGCTTTGTATCTTCGCGGTTTAAGCCCTCTCGGCAATGAACGCTCTCAATCTCTCGACGAAAACGCTCGTGTCAAATCGCTCGGCGGATTGGCGGATCGTCTGCGCGTCGAACTTCGAGTCCATAAACCGCAGCAGCGCGGCCTGCAACGACTCGACCGCCTGTTCGCGGAAGAGCACGCCGTTGAGGCCGTCCCGGACGGTATCGAGCGCGCCGCCGCCCGCGAACGCAATCACCGGCCTGCCGGCAGCCAGCGCCTGGACGGGGGCAATGCCGAAATCCTCAAGGCCGGGAAAGATGAACCCTCGCGCGCGGGCGAACAATTCCGGCAGGTCGGCGTCGGGCACACGCCCCAGGAATTTTACAGTAGGCCCGGCCAGCGCCTCCAACCGCGCCCGGTCGCGTCCATCCCCCGCCACCCACAACGGCAACCCCAGGGCCTTGCAGGCGGCGATCGCCAGATCCACCCGTTTGTAGGGGATGAGCCGCCCGAGGCTGAGGAAGTAATCGCCCGAAGTGCTTTTTTCCACAGAGGAAAAGCGCTTCACTGCCACGGGCGGGTAAATGATTTCGGACTCGCGGCCGTAGAATTTGGCGATGCGGCGCTGCACTTCGGAGGAGATGGCGATGAAGTCGTCCACACTGTCCGCCGCGCGCTTGTCCCAGCGTCGCAGCCACGCCAGCAACGGGCGCAGCATCAACCGCGCCGTTGCGCTCAATCCTTCGCGCCCGGCGTACTCGTCGAAATTCCAGACGTAGCGCGTGGGCGTGAGGCAATAGCAGAGGTGGCGTGCGCCCGCCGGTTTCCGCACCCCGTGGCAGAAACCGCTCTTGTTCGAGAGAACCAGGTCGTGTCCGCGCAACTCGAAACGCTCGAAGGCCAGCGGATACAGCGGGAGATACGGCTGGTGGTGGCGGTGGATGCCGGGCAGCCGATCCAGGAACGAGGTGCGGATGGGCCAGCGGCGATAGTGCGCGGGCATCAACTCCGGCGCGTAGATCGAAGTGTAGATCCGCGCGCCGGGGAACATCTCCACCAGAGTCTCCAGCACGGCCTCTGCGCCGCCGAGTTGGTTGAGCCAGTCGTGGATGAGGGCAAGGGGCAAAGGGGTTCAGCGTTTGTAAACGTTGCGGCGGTGACCACTAAACGGAACGCGATATCAGTGCTTCACGAAAGCATCCTGATCCTTCGGCTTCGCTCAGGAGAGGGCCGCGCTTCTTCGACTGCACTTCGCTCCGCTCAGAATGCGCGGCCCGCAGTCGAAGGATGCGCCGTTTCGTGGTTTATTGATTATACCTTACCCACTTCGCCACCGGCCTGAAGCTTGTGCGGTGTATCTCGCTCGCGCCGAGCCGTTCGAGCGCCTCGCGGTGCAGGCGCGTGCCATACCCTTTGTGCTGCGCGAAATGGTAACCGGGATAGAGCGCGTCGAGTTGCGCCATGAAAATGTCGCGGCTCACTTTGGCGATGATCGAGGCGGCGGCGATGCTGAGCGAGAGCGAGTCGCCGTGGGGTATGAACGTCTGCGGCAGCGGCACGAGCGCCGATAGGTCCACCGCGTCGATCAGGAGCGCCTCCGGCTGCCTGGGCAGGAGGTGGATGGCGCGCTGCATGGCCCTGCGCGTGGCCGGGAGGATGCCGTCGCGGTCTATGGAGCGCGCGCTGACGCTGCCCAGACCCACCGCCACCGCCTTCGCGCGGATGAGTTGATCGAGCCGTTCACGCCGACGCGTCGTGAGTTGTTTGGAGTCGTTCACGCCGGCGGCGGCCAGCTCGTCCAATACCTGCGGCTGGTTAAGCGGCAGGATCACCGCCGCGGCGATGACCGGCCCGGCCCAGGCGCCGCGCCCGGCCTCATCTACCCCGGCAATGAAGCGATAGCCCTGAGCAGCCAGTTGACGTTCCCAGGCCAGTGACGGCATCGGTCGGGATTAGAGGCGAAGGGACTCCGCGACGACGCCCTTCATTCCTTCACCTGCCTCCTGTTCCCTTCATATTTCCCCCTCGCCCAGTTGCGGCGGATGATCAGGATGTCGCGCAGCATGCGCAACGGCTCGCGCAGCGGGTCCACCCGGCTCTCGGCGCGGTAGTACCAGTCAATCGGCACTTCCACGATCTTGTAGCCGCGTTGCCGGGCGATGAAGAGCACCTCCACGTCAAAGCTCATCCCGTCGAAGGTCTGCACCGCGAACAGATCCGCGGCTGCCGCAGCGGCGAAGCACTTGAAGCCGCACTGCGTATCTTCGAAGCCGGGCAGGGCAAAGAGTTTGACCAGGTTGCTGAAGATGCGGCCCTGGATGTGTCGAAAGGCCGGCTCGTTGAAGCGGCGCGCGCCGGCGACCTCGCGCGAGCCGATGGCGACGTCGTAGCCCTCCAGCCGGGGCGGCAGAAACTTGGCGAGTTCTTCGATCGGCATCGAGAGGTCCACGTCGGCGAAGAAGCGGAACTGGCCACGCGCCTCCAACATGCCGCGTCGCACGGCCAGCCCCTTGCCGCGCCCGCGCTCGCGGATGACGCGCACCTCGGGGCGCTCATGTTCGGCGGCAAAGGCCTCGGCGACGACGGCGGTCAAATCCTGGCTGCCGTTCTCGACGACCAGGATCTCGCTGGCATACGCCTGCCGGCGCAGGTAGGCATGGGCCGCCGTCAGCGAGGGGGGGAGGCGATGTTCCTCGTTGTGCGCCGGGAAGATGAGGGAGAGAAAAATGGTGTCGGGCATACCGGTTGGGCGCGTCGCACCTCGACTGTGATCGTGCACGAACTGCGGCGGGCCTCCGTTTCAGGCCTCGGTCAGGAGCGAAAGCACGTACTCATCCGAAACTTTGCGTGCGGCCTGGACGGCTTTGCGCTTCGCCAACATCTTCGGCAGGCCGAGCAGGCCGGCGAGTTGGCCGCGCAGCCGGGCCCGGGCTGCCGCGCCGCGCCATGCTTGCAGCGCCTCCCACGTTATCCGGAGTTGACCGCCGATCATCTTCAGCCCATGACGCTGCCAGACGCAGGCCGGCACATCCTTGGCCAGCAGGTAGATGAAGTTGCGGCCATCGTAAAAGCTGGCAGTGGCCCCGCCGCCGCTGGCCGAGAGCTTATGATACACAACGGCGCGCGGCGCATAGACGCATTGCCAGCCGGCCAGTTGGGCGCGCCATGCCAGATCCACATCCTCACACGAATAGAAGAAGTCATCGTCGAGCAGGCCGACCTCCTCGAGCATGGCGCGCCGGTACGCGGCGCTGCCGCCGTTGGCGGAGAACACCGGCCCTTCGGCATACTGACTGCGATCCTCCTGCCACACGCCGCGGTTGCCGGGCGTGCCATCGGTCTTGAAGAGGTCGCCCGCCGTGTGCAGCACATGGCGCCGGTCGAAGAGCAGCATCTTGGAGGCGATCAATCCGGCGCGCGGGTAGCGCGCGAAGGCGGCGACGACCTCGGCCAGCCAGTCCGGCGCGGCTTCGGTGTCGTTGTTGAGCAGGACGAGGAACTCGCCGCGCCCACACCGCAGCCCGGCGTTGCACGCGCCCGTAAAGCCGAAATTGCGCTCCAGCCGGAGCAGGCGAACTTCGGGGTAACGGGCCAGCACGGCCAGCGAGGCGTCGGCCGAGGCATTGTCGGCCACGATGACTTCGAAATCGCGAAAGGTCTGAGCACGCAGGGCGTCGAGGCAGGTCGGCAAATGCGCCGCGCCGTTCCAGTTGGGGATGATGACGGAGACCTTCACGACAGGATGATGCGGAGACAAGGTGATACGGTGACGGGGCGAGAGGGTGATAGCGCAGCGGCGGACTTTCACCCCCTCACCTGGCTACCCCTTTCACGCTTTCCGTAGAAACTCCGCCAAAGCCTCCTCCCACGGCCTGAGCGTGATGCCCAACGCGGCGGCGGCGTGGTTGGCAAGCGGCGAGAACTTCGGCGGCGTGGAGGGGCGCGGAAATTCGGCCAGCGTGATCGGTTCGACGGGGACGTGGCTCCGCCCGCTCAGTTCCAGGATTTTGAGGGCGTAATCGTAGCGCGAGCAGTAGCCGGCGTTGGTGAGGTGATATACGCCGTAGCGCTCGGCAGCAATGAGCCGAACCAGGGCATCGGCTAAATCTTCGACGAAAGTGGGGTTGGCGACCTCGTCTGTGACCACGCGCAGCCGGCCGCGCTCATCGGCCAACTGCAACAGGCGATGGACAAAATTGCGCCCGCCGCGGCCGGTGACCCAGGAAGTGCGCACGATGTAGAACCGGCGCGTCAGGTTCTGGACGAACCACTCGCCGGCGCGTTTGCTCCAGCCGTATGGGTTGATGGGCCGGGGCGTGTCGAACTCGGTGTACGGCACCGCCTGCATCCCATCGAAGACTTCGTTGGTGCTGATATAGAGGAGGGCTGCGCCGATCCGCGCGGCAGCCAGGGCCACGGTCTGCGTGCCAAGGCCGTTGGCGCGGTAAGCGGCCTGCGGGTCGCGCGCGGCGCCGTCCACGTCCGTCAGCGCCGCGCAGTGGATGATCAACTCCGGCCGGTGCGCGTCCAACGCCGCCTCCACCGAGGCCGCCTCGGTGATATCCACCTCCGGCCGGCCCACGCCCACTGCGCCCGGCAGACGCGCCAGCAGCGCCCGCGCGAGTTGCCCGCTCTTGCCCGTAATCAGGATACGCATGTGACCTCAGGGCCGGATTGTAGCCGAAGACTGTTGGCAGGCTGAAACAAGCGGTGAGAGCCGCTCAGAAGTTGAGCACGAAGAGCACGCCGAGCGAAAGGAGCAGGCAGAGATTGAGGGTGGCCACCGCACCCACGAGCACCACCTGCAGGCCCGTCAGGTTGCCCAACCGGCGATGGCGGCGCTGCAACCAGCCGGGCGGGCGCGCGGCGAGCGGCTGCGTGTAGCCCTTACGACGGGCTTTGCCCGTCAACAGATCCACGGCGCGCCCCACGTTGACGGGCGTGTCCTTGACCGTCTTGACTTCGTTGCGCACGAACTCGGGGATGTCTTCGACAAAGAGCGTTTGCTCGACGCCGGGGATGGCAAAATCGCGCGGCACGTTTGCCACCGGGACCATCACGACCTGGTAGGCAGGGATGCCGTCGGGCGAGAGGAAGGCGCGCAACTGGGCCAGCCGGCTGCGTGCCTGAGTTGCCAGGCTGGTGAACGGCACCACCTGAATGCTCTGCTTCTCGTAATCCCAGTACATCCAGACCGGCCCGTTCTGCGATAGGCTGGCCAGGTGCAGCAGCTCGATATGCCAGACGCCGGTCGGCCCTACCAGGATCAGGTCGAATCTTTCGTTGGTCTCCGGCAGGATGAGGCGCCGCAGCATGATGTAGTGATCATCCAGGCCCCGGCCAAATAACTTAATGATGTTGTCCTCGGCAGCCCGTTCACGGCCCCCCCGGAGGAATTCGCCCAGCCCGTTTTGGGCGACATCCAAGATGCGCATACTCGAAACTATATGCAGAAGCGGCGAGTTTTGCAAACCCCTCAGGGTTTGAATCGCCCGGCCCAGTAGTCGTTCAGCAACTGGAGGCTGGCCGCCAGGGCGGCGGCGCGGTAGGCTTGCACCCGCGCCAGCGGCGCATGCGCGAACACACGCTCCTGCATGGCTTTGGGCGAGCGCACCAATCGGGCGAAGTCTGCCGCGTCTACACGCATCCGCCGGGCAAAGACTTCGATGGTCTGGGTCGCGCCGCCATCCAGCAACTGTCCGGCCACCTCGTCGCGCCAGCGCACCAGCGCCTCATCCTCCACGAAGGGCAGCCAGCGGTCGGGTGTGGCGGCGCTCAACGTCACGCCGGTCGCCGGCGGCAGTTCGAGCAGGTCGCCGGCATCCCAATAAGCGCGCAGCGCATTGTGCAGGTAGAGGCGTTCCGGGAAGGAGGCCCAGCTCTGCGCGACCCCGAAGACCGGCTCGAAGATTTCGCGCACCCAGCGCTGGTCGAACTCCAGATGGCAGAGGTAACCGGCCAGGAAGGCGGCCTGCGCGGGCCGGAGGCGGCGCGACTCGGCCAGCGCCGGGTAGCGGCCGAACAACACGGTCAACGCCGGCGGCGCGTCGCCCAGCGGCACCGGGAAGAAGTGCGTGGCCTCGCGCGCCTGCCCGGAGATGGTCTGCACGTCCGGCGCGATGTTGCCGAGCAGGAAGGCAGGCAGCTCGGCCTCCAGCGCGGCGCGCAGCTCCGCCGGCGCCTGGAGCAGCAGGTCACGCGCGATGAGCAGGTGGTTGAAGGGGGTGGGCATATCAGAACGCTAAAGCGCGACACAAGCGGCGCGCGAATGTTGCACGAGTACGAGTATAATCGCAGGCAGGTTGCGATGATGTCCCGATTCTATCTTCGCTGGTTTTTGGCTATCGGCACGCTCGCGGCGCTGCTGTTCATGGCGGGCAGCGCCGGCGCCCAACCCGCCGGCAGCCGTGCGCTGCTCCTCACACTCGACGGCCCGCTCACGCCGCCGTTGCTCACCTACCTGGAGCGCGGCCTGGCGGAGGCGCAGGCGCAGAACGCGCCGCTGGTCGTCCTCAAGCTCAACACTCCCGGCGGCCAGATTGATCTGATGGAGAAGATGGTCGCCGCCATCCGCAACAGCCCAACGCCGGTGGTGGTGTACGTCGCGCCGCGCGGGGCGATTGCCGGTAGCGCCGGCACGCTCATCACGCTGGCCGGGCACGTCTCGGCCATGGCGCCGGAGACGGCCATCGGTGCGGCCAGCCCGGTGGGGGGGCAGGGCGAAGAATTGGGCGAGACGATCGAAGTCAAGGCCAAAGAAGCGCTCAAGGCCCAGGTGCGCGCCCTGGCCGAGCGGCGCGGGCCGGAAGCCATTGCGCTGGCCGAGGCCACCATTCAGGATGCCAAGGCGGTCACGGCTGCCGAGGCCAGGCGCGCCAACCTGGTGGATCTCATCGCCAATGACGTGCCCGAGCTGTTGATCCTACTGGACGAGCGCACGGTGGAGGTGAACGGCCAGCCGCGCACGCTGCTCACGCGCAACCTGACGGTGACCGAGCTGCCAATGTCGCCGCTGGAGTTTGTGCTCAATCTGCTGGTGAACCCAAACCTGGTGTTCATCCTGCTGGCGCTTGGCACGCAGGCCATCATCATCGAGTTCTGGACGCCGGGCGGCTGGGTGGCCGGCTTCTTCGGCGCAGTCTGCCTGACGCTGGGGCTGTATGGCCTGGGGTTGATGCCCGTCAACTGGGTGGGCATCATCTTTATTTTGATCGCCGCGGTCTTGTTCTTGCTGGACATCAACGCACCCACCCACGGCGCGTTAACCGTCGCCGGCGCTGTCAGCCTGGCGGTCGGCGCGCTGGTATTGTTTAATTCGCCCGGCTCGCTGCCGTTCTTCCAGGTGAGCGTGCCGCTGGTCATCGCCACTGCGCTGACTCTGGCCGGATTGACCCTTGCTGTGATGGTCTTTGCGCTGCGCACCCTGCGCCGACCCACGCCGACGCTGGCGCAAACGCTGGTCGGCCAGAGCGGCGAGATGCGGTCTGCGGACTCGGCGTTGGTGGGCAGCGAGCTGTGGAGCGTGGAGCCGGAGGACGGCGCGCTCGAGGCAGGCGATAAAATCGAGGTGACCGCCGTCAAAGGTCTCAAGCTGAGAGTCAAGCGCAAGAGCTGAGAGCCTATCTCTAAACCGAGGGTCCGGTGAAGGCATTGCCTTCACCAGACCATGCAATCCGCAACATATCACCTATCCCCTCACTCGGAGCCATCCTCATGTCCTCAGCCACCCGCTATCGCCTGATCGTCCGCAAAGGCCCGCTGCCCGGCAAGGTGTATGACCTCGCCAAGTCCGTGATCGTCGCCGGGCGCGAGGTGAAAAACGACATCGTCATCAACGACTCAGAGATCTCGCGCCAACACGTCCGCCTGACCGAGCAACCCGGCGGCTGGCAGGTGGAAGACCTGGCAAGCACGAACGGCACCTTCGTCAACGGCGAGCGACTGACGGGGCCACGGCTGTTGAAGCCCGGCGATGTGCTGGGCCTGGGCGAGACTGTGCAACTGGAGTACGCCGCGGTGGTGGAGGCGGCAGAGCGGACGATGATGGCCGCCCCGGTCGAGCCGCCGCTGGCCGAAGCTCCTGCGCCCGGCCTGTTCTCGCTGCCCGTGTCTGAGCCGCCGCCCTCCTCGGCGCCGTCGCCGGCCCCCGAATCCCCGGCCAGTTCACCGCCGCCGGCCGACACGCCGGGCTTCAGCCTCCCGCCCTCGACGCCGCCTGCGCCGCCGCAGAAGAAGTCCGGCATCCCCACCTGGGCCTGGGCGGTGGGCATCGGCTGTGCAGTGCTGGCCTGCGGCGCATGCAGCCTGGTGATCGTGTTCACCGTCCTCTGGCCCATAATTCAGCAAGGCTCGTTCGGTCCGTAGCGTGGGCCTTCTCGGAGATAAGACTGCCGGGCCATCGGCCGTATGCCGAAAATTGTGTAATTCGGCCTGTAGGCGCGGGTCTGAGAGCCGCGCCTACGAAATTACACACAAATCGGCAAACCGCCCAGTTTTGTTTAGGCGTCGTCGCCGCTTTCTCAAGCTCAGCCTCCTTCTGACCCTCGCCGCGTGCGCCATGCCAACGACCGCACTGCCAAACTCTGCCGACGTCATCATTATCGGCGCCGGGGCCGCCGGCCTGGCCGCCGCGCGCACGCTAGCGGACGCCCGGAGGCGCGTCATCGTGCTCGAAGCACGCGACCGTTTGGGAGGCCGCATCTGGACGACCGAGTTCGTCGGCCTGCCGCTCGACCTGGGCGCGGCGTGGGTTCACGGCTACGAACGCAATCCGCTCAGCGAGTACGCGCGACGCGCAGGCATCAGGTTGACGCCGAGTGATACGATTCTGCTCGGCGGCGAGCTGGCGTTATATGCTGCGGATGGCAGACGGCTGACCGCTGCCGAACAGGAGCAGATCGAGGCGCGCTTTGAGTCTTTGCAAGCGGCGCTGGAAGAACTGGGCCGGGCGCGTGTCGAGTCCGGCCAGCCGGACATCTCCCTGCAAGCGGCCTTCGACGAACTGTGCCGCCAACACGGCTGGCCCGCCGAGACGGTGCGCACGTTGAACTACAAACTCAACTCCGCCGTGGAGCATGAGTACAGCGGCGACCTGTCCGAGATGTCGCTGTTCAACTGGGACGACGACCGGACGCCGGCAGTGCTCGGCGCACATGATGCGCTGCCCGAAGGCGGCTGGTGGCCGGTGCTCGCGCCGGTCGCGCGCGGCCTGGACATCCGCCTGCAACACCTCGTCTCCCGCGTCGAGCATGGCGCCGGCGGCGTCACCGTCATCACCGATCGGGGCGCGTTCACTGCGCCGCACGCCCTCATCACGCTGCCGCTCGGCGTGCTTAAAGCGGGCGCGGTGACTTTCTCGCCCGCGCTGCCAGAGCGCAAGCAGGCAGCGATTCGGTTGCTGGGTATGGGTGTGCTCAACAAACTGGTGTTGAAGTTCCCGCGCGTATTCTGGCCCGCGAACGCCGACTGGCTTGGCTACATCGCGGAGCAGCGCGGCCGCTGGTCGGAGTGGCTGGACCTCAGCCGGCACACCGGCCAGCCGATCCTGATCGGCTTCAACGCGGCGGCCTACGGGCGTGCGGTGGAGTTATTGAGCGATGAGCAGGTTGTGGCCGAGGCGCTGGCCGTACTGCGCAAGCTGTTCGGCGACGTGCCCGAGCCGGAGGCGTTCGCCATGACGCGCTGGGCGTCCGACCCGTTCGCCCGCGGCGCCTATTCGTTCGTGGGTGTGGGCGCGAGCAGCGCGCAGCGTGCGGCGCTGGGCGAACGCGTGGCCGACCGGTTGTTCTTCGCCGGCGAGGCCGCCAGCGTGGACTATCCCGGCAACGTGCACGGCGCCTGGCTCTCCGGCGAGCGCGCGGCCAAAGAGATTTTGGATTGCGGATCGGATTGAGCGGACTTTAACCGCAAGGCACACGCAGGAGGCGCGAAGAGCACAACGGTTTTTTTTTGCAGGCTTTACGCTCTTTGCGTTTCAAGTTCACTCCATCGTTTTGAGCCGGGTATGTCTCTGGTCACCCTCTCGAATATCGGCCTGTCGTTTGGCGCGTTCGACGTGTTTCGCGGCGTCACGGCCTCCATCCCCAACAACGGCAAGATCGGGCTGATCGGCCCCAACGGTATCGGCAAAACGTCGCTGCTGCTGATCCTGGCCGGCCTCAACGCGCCCACGACCGGCAGCGTCCATGTGGCGCGCGGGCGGCGGCTTGGTTACCTGCGGCAGGAGGCCGTCGAAGCTTTCGCCGATCACGACAACACCGTCTACGCCGAGATGCTGACCGTCTTCGACGGCCTGCGCGCGCAGGAGGCTGAACTGCGAGCAATGGAGGCGCGCATGGCGACGGGCGATCACTCGCCCGAGCTGCTGGCAGCGTACGGCGCGGCGCAGGCGGCCTTCGAGCACGCCGGCGGCTTCGATTACGAGCTGCGCATCCGGCAGACGCTGCAAGGACTGGGCTTCCCGGAGGCCTTGCATCAATCGTCGCTCAAACAACTCAGCGGCGGGCAGAAGACGCGCGCTCTGCTCGCCAAGCTGCTGCTCGAACGGCCCGATCTGCTCATCCTCGACGAGCCGACCAATCACCTCGACGCCGAAGCGGTGGAGTGGCTGGAGAACGCGCTGCACGATTGGGAGGGGGCGGTGCTGGTGGTCAGCCATGATCGTTACTTCCTCGACAATGTGGTGAACACCATCTGGGAGCTGAGCCGCGCCGGCGTTCAGGTCTATCACGGCAACTACAGCGCCTACCTGGCCCAGCGCAACGAGCGTTATGAGCGTACGCTGCAACTCTACGAAGAAGAGAAGGCGCGGCTGCAGAAAGAGATTGACTTCGTGCTGCGCAACATCGCGCGCCAGAGCACCAACGCGCGCGCCGTCGGCCTGCTCAAGCGCATCCACCGTGACCTGATCATCATCGAGCAGGCCGGCATCCACGCGCTGCGCGGCCCCAAGAGCTGGGCCGAGCTCGGGCTGAATACACCGGCCAGCGTCATCAGCGCCGAAGAAGCGCTGCGCCGGATCAACGCGCTGCAGCCGCCGGGCGGCCACGCGGCCCGTCTCAAGGTCAGGCTCAACATCGCCAAAGTCAGCGGCGAAATCGTGCTGCGGACAAAGGGCCTGAAGGTAGGCTACGCCGACGCGCCGGCCCCGCTGTTCACCGTGCCCGATCTGGAGTTTTACCGCGGCGAGTGCGCGGCCATCGTCGGACCGAACGGCGCCGGCAAGACGACGTTCCTCAAGACTCTGCTCGGCCAGTTGCCGCCGCTGGGCGGCGAGGTCAGGCTGGGCGCGAGCCTCAAGGTCGGCTACTTTGCACAGGCACAGGACGCTTTGCACGCGGAGAGCACGGTCATCGAGGAATTGCAGCGTCACCGCTCCCTCGCGCCGGGCGAGGCGCGCAGCTACCTGGCACAGTATTTGTTTCGCGGCGAGGACGTGTTCAAGCGCGTCGAGTCACTCAGCGGCGGGGAGCGCGCGCGCCTGGCGCTCGCCATCCTGGCGCTGGAGGGCGCGAACCTGCTGCTGCTCGACGAGCCGACCAACCACCTTGACCTCCCCGCGCAGGAGGTGTTGCAAGAGGTGCTGGAAAGTTACGACGGCACCATCCTGCTCGTCTCGCATGACCGCTACCTGATTGACCGGCTGGCCACGCAAATCTGGGAAGTGCGGCAGGGCGCGCTGACCGTGTTCAAAGGCCGCTACCGCGAGTGGATGGCGAGCAAAGCCGTTGACCAACGACCGCTGCCCGCCGACCGTGGACGGCCGACTGGGGTGGGCCGCCGTCCGCCATCCGTCCCCAAATCAGCGCCCAAGCCGGACAAGCAAGCGAAGAAGCGCGCGAAGGCGCTGGCCGACCTCGAGGACACGATCACCCTCAAGGAGATCGAACTGGCGACGTTGATCGAGAGGCTGCAGGCCGCTGGCAATGACCACAAACGTGCCCGCGAGCTGAGCGAGGAGCACGCCTACCTTCAGCGCGAGCTGGAAGAGCTGATGGCGCAGTGGGAGGCCTTGTCGGCGGAGACCGTTAGCGGATCAGGTAACGCCGGGAACGGCTAAGCCTCCGCGAAAAGAGGGGGCGGTAGAGCTATGAACAAGCCTTTACAGCTCAACGGGATAATCTTGGGCGCAGGACGTTCGGCGCTCTCACACTGGCCGGACGGGGCGAAGCCTTACCACATCGCTGTAAACGGACAGGTAAGCCAGCAGAAGTGTTGTTATTTGGCAGGCTGCGCCCTGATCCTTCGGCTTCGCTCAGGAGAGCGCCACTCGTTGAGCGGCGCGCAGTCGAAGGGCGGCCAAAAATCTGGAATGCACCCATCTTTGACGAGGCGCAGGGCGCTGCGTCTTCCCCCTGCGCACGGCAACTTACTCATCCTCCTCCAGGTCGTAGAGCACGTCCAGCAACTGCTCGGCCAGGGCGGAGGCTTCCTCGGCGCGGCCCTCGGCGCGGGCGGCCTCCAGCTCGGCCACCAGGCGCGCCAGCTCTTCCACATTGCTCTCGCGTTTGCGCAGCACGGCCCTGGCGCGTGCCAGCAGCGGGTCGTCGCCCTCCGGCTCCAGCAGCGCCGACCGTTCCAGCTCCAGCAGAAAACGGGCGGAGGCCTCTTTGTCCGCCGGGCTGAGGCGCGTGTGCGCGGCTTTGAGCGTGGTCTGCTCCACCGCCCCGCTGCCCCGGTCGGTGGCGGAGACGTGCAGGATGCCGTCGGTATCCAGGTCGAATTGCACGGTGATGCGCGGCGGCAGGCCCGCCTCCTCCGGCTCCAGGCCCGAGAAGAGGAATTCGCCCAGCAGGGTGTTCTGCGAGGCGACGGGCGCTTCGCCCTGGTAGACCTTGACATTGATGGCTGTCTGGTCCGGGAAGAGGGCGGAGAAGACCTGCGCCCGGCGCGTCGGCAGGGCCGTGTTGCGGCGAATGATGACGCCGTAGCGGTCCGGGATGATCTGGCCGAATTGCAGCTCGGCCACTTCGATGCCGAGTGAGTGCGGCGTCACATCCACCAGCACGGTGTCCAGCGGCTCGCCGGCGAGGAGGGCCGCCTGCACGCCCGCGCCCAGCGCCACCGCCTCATCCGGGTTGATCTCCAGCATCGGCTCCAGCCCGGTATGGTTGGCGACCAGTTCCCATACGCGCGGGATGCGCGTCGAGCCGCCGACGAACAGCACCCGGTCGAGGTCTTTGGCCGTGATCCCGGCGTCGGCCAGCGACTGGTCGAAGGCGGTGAGCGTCTTGTCGAGCAGGTCGGCGATCAGGTCTTCGAAATCGCCGCGCTCGAGTTCGAGGTCGAGGTGCAGAGGTCGGCCATCTTTCTCCAGCAGATATTCTTCGCGCACGCGGGCGAAAGGCTGCGTCGAGAGTTCGATCTTGGCCTGCTCGGCGGCGTGCGTCAGGCGGGCCAGCGCTTTACGGTCGAGCCGCGGGTCGAGGTCGTGCTCCTCCATAAAGTTCTCGGCCAGGTAATTCACCAGCCGTTCGTCGAAGTCGTCGCCGCCCAGGTGAACGTCGCCGTGGGAGGCGCGCACCTCCAGCACGCCCTGGTTCAGCTCCACAATCGAAACGTCGAATGTGCCGCCGCCCAGGTCGTAGACGGCCAGCAGTTGCGCCTCGCCGGCGCGGTCGAGGCCGTAGGCCAGCGCCGCCGCCGTCGGCTCGTTGAGGATGCGCTCGACGGTGAAGCCGGCGATCTCGCCGGCCTCGCGGGTGGCCTGGCGCGCGGCGTCCGAAAAGTAGGCCGGCACGGTGATGACGGCGCGTTCCACCGGCGCGCTGAGGTTGGCCTCGGCGATGCGCTTCATCTCGCGCAGGATGATGGCCGAGATTTCCGCCGGTGTGTAGTCGCGCCCGTTGAGATGAACTTTCTCGTCCGTGCCCATCTTGCGCTTGATGGACCGCACGGTGAGTTCGGGGTAGAGCAGGTATTGATTGCGCGCCGGCGTCCCGACGATGAGCTGGCCGGCGGGCGTGAAGCCGACGACCGAGGGGATGATGCGCTCCCCGCCGTTGGGCAGGATGATGGGCCGACCGTCGCGCACGAAGCCGACCGCCGAAAAGGTGGTGCCGAGGTCAATCCCGATGATGGCGCTCATTTTGCCTCCGTGGCCGGCGCAGTGGCCGCCTCCTTGGCGACCGCAACTTCGGCGTAACGCAAAATCTCCGGGCCACGCCGGTAGCCGCGGCGCAGCTCGCGCGTGATGCTGCCCGCCGGATGCGCGGCGTCCGCCGGGACGATCTCCAGCGCGACGTGCCAGTGCGGGTCGAAGAACTCGCCCTCGGCCGCGATGGGCCGCACGCCCTCGGCGGCCAGCAGCGCCAGCAGCCGCGCCTGCACGTGCCCCAGCCCGATGAGCCAGGCTTCGAGCGCCAGCCGCCAGCCGTCGGCCGCTGGCGGCTCGCGGCCCAGCAACACCTCCCATGCCAGGCGCGCGCGCTGGACGAGGCCGGACGGCTCCGCGGCCTGGAGGTCTAGGAGGCGTTGGCCGGAATCCAGCGCCTCGTGCAAGCCATCCAGCACGGGCAGCAGCGCGCGGATCACCCCCAGCCGTTCGCGCGTGCGCGCCATCGCCAGTTGTTCGCGCCAGGCGTTGGCCTCCTGTTCGCGGGCGGCCAGGGCGGCGCGCAACTGCTCCAGCGCGCCTTCGAGCGTTTTCTGCTGCGCCTCCGCCAGGACGTTGGCCCGGAACTGCTCCTTGCCGGCCTTGCCCACCTGTCGCTCCAGCTGCGCCAGCGACTCGCGCAACCCGGCCAGCGCTGCCGTTGGGTCGCCCTCGGGAGCCGCGCCGCTCAGGTCGCTCATAGCTTGACCTCGCGAAAGTCCTCGTGCCAGTCGGTGCGAGCCAGATCGCTGAAGGCGCGCGCGGCGCGGATCACGTCCTCGGCAGCGACGGTGAAATCGGGCGGAGCGGGCGGCGGCAGCTCCGGCTCAGGCCAGTCGGCCAGGCGCAGCATGTCGGCCTCCCGGCGTTTCTCGGGGGTTTTGAGCTGATCATACGCGGCGCGGATCTGTTTGAACTTGTCCGGCTCGCGATCCGGCGGGTAGGCCCGCACCAGGCGGAAGTAGGCTTGCTTGATGTCTTCGGCGCTGGCGGCGGGCGTCAGTTCGAGCACGGTGTACGGGTCAATCAATGGCTTCATCGGAAGTCGTCCTCCCACTCATCCAATTCGTCCAGCGCCCCCGGCCCGAGCGCGAACAACGACGGGCCCAAAATCCCGAACAAGGGGTCATCCAGCATGCGCTGCGTCTCGCGGACGTGCTCCACGATCTCTTTGCGATTTTGCTGACGCGCCAGTTTTTCGGCGCGCTTGAGGAGTTCTTTGGCACGCGCTTTGTCCTGGCTCATGGCGTACAGCATGGCGATGGCGACGATGCCGTCCAGGTCGTCCGGCGTCAGGTCGAGCAGGCGATAGCCGTACTCGGCGGCGTAGGCATAAAGCTGGCGCTGCGTGAGCAGGCCCACCAGGGCGCGCAGCATTTCGGCGGGCAAGCGCTGGCCCTGGAGGCTGCGCTCGATCAATTCGCGCCCCCAGCTCTCCCAGCGCGTGTCCGGCCTGGTGGGCTTGGGCGTAGGGCCGAAGAGGGACGGCAACGACGAGGGCGGGCTGGCCGCTTTCAGGCAGGCCACCCCAGCTTCCAGACAGAAGCGCGGACCGGCAGCGTTGGCGGCCTCGGCCCGCGCCAGCGCCTGGCGCGCTTCGGTCTCGTTGTGCGCCTCGGCCCAGAAGCCGAAGACGAGGCCGTGCGCTTCCGGCTTTCCGGTGGCCAGCGCGGCCTCGAGGTGGGTATGGACGTCGGCCGGCCTGCGCTTGACTTCAGCGATGTCGGCCAGCCAGACGTGCAGTTGCGGGTCGTCCGGCGTCAGCTCCAGCGCCTGGGTATAGAGCTCGTGCGCCTGGTTGTAATTGCGGGCGTTGAACCACTCGTTGCCGCGTTGCTGCAGCAGTCGGGCCAGGCCGCGCCGGGCGTTGTCGTTTTGCGGCTCAGCCTGCACTGCGGCGCGCAGCAGCTGCTCGGCCATGTGCCACTCGCCGCGGCTGTGATGGATCTCGGCCAACAACAATTGCGCCGGGACGTAATCGGGTTTTTTGTCGAGGATGCGCCGGGCTTCGTTGCGTGCCGCGATCTCCTGCTGATTGCTGAGCAGGGCCTGAGCCAGCTCCAGCCGCAGATCGAGGTCGTCCGGGCTGGCTTTGATCGCCTGCTTGTACAGGCCGATGGCGGCCTCGGGCTGGTCGGCGCGTCGGTAGTTGTCGAGCACGCGACGGCGCAGCCAGGCGCGCTGCTCTTCCAGTCCGGGCGTGGCCGCTTTTTTCGAAGTGCGTCGCGGCAGGGTCTTGAGGAGCGCGGCCCACGCTTCCGCCGCCTCCGCCCATTGCTCCTGTGCTTCGTGCGCGATGGCGAGGTTGCGCAGGACGGGGTTGAGCGGCCCCAGGTCGGGCCGGGCCTCCAACTCGAGGCGCATGGCCTGCCAGTGGCTGGTCGCTGCCGGCCAGTTGCCCTCGGCAGCGGCGGCCTGCGCCAGGCGCTGGCGCGCAACGAGTTGCAGGGCGTGCGGCAGGCGTTCGCCCTCCATAAGCGCCGTCAACTCTTGCGTCTTCGCCAACAGTTCGGCCCATTTTCCGGCGGCGATGATTTCCTGAAGTTGTTGGTGACGGCTCTCGACCAGCGCGCGGCTGAGGCGCGGCAGGAGCGGCAGGTTGGAGCGGGCGGCGTTGCGAGCGATCGCTGTCCACTCGATCAGGGCGGTCTCCAGCTGCCCGGCGGCGGCGGCGGCCAGCCCGGCATAGAAGCCGCGCACGCTCTCGGCGCCGCTGCGCAGATGGCGGTCTTGCAGGCGCATCAGCGTCTCGCGCGCCGCGCGCGCCTGGCCATCGGCCAGCTGCGCCAGGCCGCGCCATAGTTCGAGGGCCTGGCTGCTGCGGCCCAGCAGGGTCAGGTGTTCCCACCAGCCCGCCGGCTTGGCTTCCAGTATGAGGCACAGTTCGCCGCGCAACAGGGCCGCGACCGGCTCCAGGACAGCCTGTTGCTCGGCGGACAGGCCGGGCAGCTCACTCAAGGCGGCGGCAGGGTTCAGCTCCAGTTCCAACAGCCCGCGGACGTAGCCGAGGCCGGCGTGCGGGGCGCCCAACTCGGCGGCGCGGGCATAGGCGGCGCGCGCTTCGGTGAGTTTATTCGCGCGGTGCAGCCCCAGGCCGAGGTGATAGGCATAGCGCGGGTCATTCGGCGCGAGCTCGACCGCGCGGCGCAGGTGAGCCAGGCCCTGCTCGGGGAGATGACGCAGGTTCAGGCCCAGGCGAAAATGCGCTTCGGCCAGGGCCGCGCGCAAGCGTTCGTCCCCCGCCAGTTCGGGGAGGCTCCAGTGTTGTAGGGCAGCGGCATAATCCTTTCTGCGAAAGGCGTTCAGGCCCTGGTTTTTGTGCTGCGCGGGGTCCAGGCGCAGAGCACGTTGTTTCGGCATGAATGACGGCCGTATCTGAAGTTACTTGAGTGAGAGCAACCGTGCCCTTATTGTAATCCGTATTGCGGCAACTGCGAACCGGAGCGGCGCGCCGGCTTTAAGCTCGCCTCAGGCGCTTGGCGTTATACTCTTCGTCAGTTCGATAGCGCAGGAGCGATGACCATGACGCGAGCGAAAAATGTGCTGGGCGGCCCGCTGGCGGCGTGCTCGACCGCGCCGCTGACCGGCTTCTATCGTGACGGCGGCTGCAACGTCGGGCCGGATGACTTCGGCGTGCATGCCGTGTGCGCGGTGATGACCGAGGACTTCCTCAAGCTGACGCTGGAGCAGGGCAACGACCTGATCACGCCGAGGCCGGAGTACGACTTCCCCGGCCTGCGTCCCGGAGATCGCTGGTGCGTATGCGCCGCGCGCTGGCAGGAGGCGCTGGAGTTCGGCGTCGCGCCGCCGGTGGTATTGGAAGCTACACACGAGGCGGCGCTGGAGGTGGTGTCTCTGAAAGACCTGCGGCGTTATGCGGTGAAGGTGTAGGCCGCGCCACAAGCGCCAACCGAACGGGCGCGGACTCCGGAGTCCGCGCCCGCTGCGATCCAACCTGACAGGCCCGCCGGCCCGGCCAGGAATCCTAAGGCTTGCCGTTCGTCTGGGCGTAGAACTGTTCTTCCTCGGTGGAGCCTTTCAGGGCGACGGTGGAGACGTCGCCGCCGGTCACCGTCATCTGCACCTGGTCGAAGTAGCCGGCGCCGACGAAGCGCTGGTGCTTGATGGCCTTGAAGCCCATCGTTCTCTCCATCTCGAACTCGCGCTCCTGCAGCCGCACGAAGGCCGTCATGCCCTCGCGGTTGTAGCCGTACGCCAGGTCGAACATGCTGGCGTTGAGGGTGTGGAAGCCGGCCAGCGTGATGAACTGGAACTTGTAGCCCAGCGCGCCCAGCTCGTCCTGGAAGCGGGCAATGTCGGCGTCGCTCAGGTTGCGCTTCCAGTTGAAGGACGGCGAACAGTTGTAGGCCAGCATCTTGCCGGGATAATGCGCGTGGATGCCGCGCGCGAACTCGCGCGCCTCGTTCAGGTCGGGCGTGGAGGTCTCGCACCAGATCAGATCCACGTAAGGGGCAAAGGCCAGCGCCCGGGCGATGGCATAGTCGAGGCCGTTCTTGACCACAAAGAATCCGTCGGAGGTGCGGGTGTGTGTCAGGAAGTCCTGGTCTACCTTGTCAATGTCGCCGCGGATCAGGTTGGCGCCGAGCGCGTCGGTGCGCCCGATGAGGACGGTCGGCACGCCCATGACGTCGGCAGCCAGACGCGCGGCGATCAGCTTCTGGATGAAATCGTGGATGGGCACGAGCACCTTGCCGCCCATATGGCCGCACTTCTTGAGCGAGGAGAGCTGATCTTCGAGGTGGATGCCGGCCGCGCCGGCGTCAATCATCGCCTTGATCAGCTCGAAGGTGTTGAGCGGCCCGCCGAAGCCGGCCTCGGCGTCGGCCACGATCGGCGCGAAGTAGTCGAACTCGTTCAGGCCCTCCAGATGCTGAATCTGGTCGGCGCGCAGGAAAGCGTTGTTGATCTTGCGGATGACGGTGGGGACGCTGCTGGTGGGATACAGGCTCTGATCGGGGTACATGGTCAACGCATCGTTGGCGTCGCCGGCCACCTGCCAGCCGCTCAGGTAGATGGCCTTGAGGCCGGCCTGCACCTGCTGCACCGCCTGGTTGCCGGTGAGCGCGCCCAGCGCGCGAACGTACGGCTCGGTGTGGAGCAGCTTCCAGAGCTTCTCCGCGCCCCGCCGCGCCAGCGTGTGATCCAGCTGGATCGAGCCGCGCAGCCGGTCCACGTCCTCAGCCGTGTAAGGCCGGGTGATGCCTTGCCAGCGAGGATCGCTCGCCCAGGCCTGCTTCAATTCTTCGACGGTTAGACGAGTCATGTTTGCCTCCGGGGGATGCTGGTGAAAATTGTACAACCAACCTCAGGGCGGATTTATAGGATGAATCCAAATCGGACTTAATGGGTCAATAGACGAATTGCGAGCGAGTCATCGGGCGGGGGGCAGTTGCCCGAAGGATGGGTGGAGCGTAGAACGTGTGACGTGCTTCGTGAAACGGAACGCGCCGCACGCCACACGGTCACCCATCAATCGGCACGGTGAAGGAGAAGGTGCTGCCCTTGCCCAATTCGCTCTGCACGCTGATCGTGCCGCCCAACACCTCCACCAGACGCCGGCTCAGGTGCAGGCCCAGGCCCCAGCCCTGTTCCTGGCGGATGTTGGCTTCTTCGGAACGAAAAAACGGCGTAAAGAGCTTGGCCTGGTCGGCGGGGGAGATGCCGTAACCGGTATCCGCCACGCTGAGGCGCAGAAAGGGCGGGGCCGCCTCGACGCGGATCGTCAGCGTTGCGCCCGCAGGCGAATACTTGTTGGCGTTGCTGAGCAGGTTGGTGAGCACCTGCATCAGCCGGCCCGGGTCGGTGCGCGCGGGCGGCAGCGCGCTGGGCAGGTGGAGTTGAACGGTCTGGCCCTTGGCGGTCAGCGCATTTTGCAGGCTCTTGAGCGCCTCCTTGACTGTGTGCGCCACGTCCACCGCGCGCAGTTCGATGCGGATGCGGCCCGACTCGATGCGCGAGATGTCGGAGAGATCGGAGACCAGCACCGTCATCCGCTCGACGTTCGTGCGAATGACGTTGAGAAACTGCCGCTGCTGATCGGTGATGGCGCCGGACACGCCGTTGAGCATCAGCTCGGCATAGCCTTTGATGGCCGTCATCGGCAACTTCAGCTCATGCGAGACGGTGCGGACGAACTCGCTCTTGGAGTCGTTGGCGCGCTTGAGGGCGTTGTACAGCCGCGCATTCTCGATGGCGAAGGCGGCGTGGTCAGCCAGGCGCGCCACGAAATCGGCGGCGTTCTGGCTGAAGGCATGGTTGGGCCGCTCCAGCACGATGAGCGCCAGCACGCGGTCTTCCTGGATAATGACCGGCGCGACGATGCGGGCCGGCTCGCCCGTCGCCGGGTTGGGGTTGTAGCGCTGCACCTGCCGCGCCGTAGTGGCCGCCTGCACCAGCGGATCGGTCGCCGCGATCAGAGCGGCCGGATTTGACGGGCCGCCGGCCAGCGAGCGTGTGCCGGTGGTGCCGTGGCGGGCGATGGTGCGCACCACCGCCTGGCCGGCCTCGCTTGTTTCGAAGATGCCGATCCAGCCGGTGCGCGAAGCGGTGTAACGCGCCGCCCACTCCAGCGTCAACGCCATCACCTTCTCGAAGTCCAGCGTGGCGTTGAGCTGGCGGTCAATCATCTGCATCGTCTGCAGCTCGCCGATGCGGGCTGCCAGCGCCTGGTCGGTGCGCGTATACAGCCGCGCATTCTCGATGGCGATGGCGGCCTGACCGGCGAAGGCGATCAACAGGTCGAGGTCGGCCTGGCCGAACAGGCCGGTCTTGGCTTTGTTGTCCACGTAGAGCACGCCGATGATGTTGCCGCGCGCCGAGAGCGGCACGGCCATGATCGAGCGCAGCGCGTAGTTGATGACCGAATCCTGTGAAGCGAAACGCGGGTCTTGCTGGGCGTTGGTGGTGAGCACCGGCGCTTTGCTCTCGCCCACTTTGCGCACCACCGAGCGGCTGACCTCGAAGGCGGATTCGTCCAGCGCCTCCTGTTTGTGGTCGCGCGCCAGCCGGAAGACCAGCTCGTCGCCCTCCATCAGCACCAAGAAGCCGCGCTCTGCGCCCGTCAGCCGGATGGCCGAGTCCAGCGCCAGGGTGAGCTGCTCGTCCAGGTTGAGCGTCGAGCCGAGCGCGCGAGAGACCTCGTACAGCGCCGCCAGACGGTCGTTAGCGGGAGCCGGGGCGAGAAGAGTCGTGTCAGTCATTCGAAAGCCTTTTCACGGAATGGCTTAGTAGCCCTTCCACCAATCCTTGCGCACACGCGGGTCCAGGTAAGCGCCCTGGTCGCGGATGGCCACCAGCAACTCGGTGCCGCTGGTCGTGCCAAACGGTTGGCCGGCGATCAGCGCCGGCATGTTGTTGCGGCCGGCGGCGTTGAGTTGGTTGTACAGACTCACCAGCGCCGGGTCCACGCAGACGTTTTCGATCTGGATGGTATACCCCTCGACCACGTCATCCCGCGTCGTGTAGACGAAGGTGATGCGGCTGGCGGCTGCGTACAGCACGCGCACCTCGAAGCCGCCGCCGATGTCGTACCCCGACGACGGCACACGCACCAGTTCGCTCGGCGTGACTTGGAAGCCAAGCAGCGTCACGCTGGGATTAGGAATCGGGGCGCCAGGATTAGGCTCCCAGGGGGCTTGGTGGACCCGGTAAGTTCGGATGAAGGTGGGCACGCCGCGATTCAGGATGCCGTCCAATTGGGGCGCGCCCGGGTCTGTGGCGCCGCCGACATTAATCAGGCCGAGCGTCTGACCCGTAATCTGGCTGTAGCCGCGCACCGCCAGGTTCAGATCGGGATGTTGCTCGGCAGGGCGATCGGCGACCGGGTAGCCTGCGCCGCGCGGCCACTGGCCGAAGGTTTGGTTGACGCTGCAGCCTCCCTTCATCACCAACGGCAGATAAACGGTATTCCCTCCCTGGGCCTGAACGCCGTGAGCAATGTCCATAAGCGCCGGGATGCCGGCCAGAGCTGTTAGGCTGACTACATGCAATACCTTGTGCCATACCTTGTGCAACACCATCTGGCTCTCCTGTAAGAACCAGCCCGAAGTTAGCCGAAGGCATTGCCTTCGGCATGACGCGCCGCCCGCGCCCGCTGGTAGTACGCGCAGCGCCGCCGGAGCACGCACCGCCCGCACTCCGGCCGGGGTGCGCGGCAAACTTCGCGCCCGTGGCGGATGAGGTTGAGGTGCGCCGCATAATAGGCCTCCGCCGGGAAGAGTGACTCGAAGTAAGGATGACAGTCGTCGGCGGACAGTTCCTCCGGGCGCAGACCCAGCCGGCCGGTGACGCGGTGCACATGCGTGTCCACCGGGAAGGCCGGCATACCCAGCGAGAACAGCATGACGATGGAGGCCGTCTTGGGCCCGATACCGTTGAAGCGCGTCAGCCAGGCGCGGGCCTCGGCGGGCGGCAGCTTCTTGAGAAACTTCAGATCGAGCGTGCCGCGTTCGGCGGTGATGGCGCGCAGCACGGCTTGGATGCGCGGGCCTTTCTGGTTGGCCAATCCGGCCGGGCGGATGGCCTCCACCACCTCGGCGACCGGCGCGTCGCGTACGGCTTCCATTGTCCCGAACCGCGCCCGCAACAGCTCGAAGGCACGGCCGCTGTTCAGGTCGCTGGTGTTCTGCGAGAGAATGGTCAACACCAGCTCATCCACCGCCGGCAGCCGTTCGCCCCAGCGAGGCCGGCCATATTCGGCCAGCAGCAGTTCGTGCACCTGGATGGCCCGGCGTCGCAGCGCGCGCCACTCGACGGCGTTCGGCCCGGCCCCCCGCCTCCCCGATCTCCCTGCCCGCTGCAGAGGGTGGGGGGGCGAGGGGACGGGCTGTGCAGGGCGTGACTTTCGGAGCACTCGCGGCATTATAACCGTAGTAAGTAGCCGGGTCGAATAGGCTTCGTTGGCGCAGGTTTGGGCCGGCGCGTTACTGTTGCCCGGCAAGGTAGCGGGCCAGCAGCACCATGATCTCGTGCAGGTCAAAGGCATGCCATTCGTTGGCCGGGCTAACGGCCCCGGCTGTGTACACGGTTGCGCCGAGCACATACGAGTCGCGCCGCATCTGCTCGTCGTACCAGGCCAGGACCTGGATGTAGGCCTGGTCGCCGTCGGCGGCCAGACCTTGCTGCACCCACCAATCGCGGTACGGCTTCCAACCCAACTCGCCGGGGCTGTTGCAGGCCGAGCCGCTGACCCCGTCAATGCCCAGTTCGCTGATGACGAGCGGCAGGTCGCCCAGGCCGCGCGGCTTGAGCCAGCCTTCATACCAAAAGCGATAGCGCAGGCTGAATGGCCCGGCCGGGAGGCTGAGCGCTGGCGCGCCGGGGATGATGCCGGGCACGCCCGTCGTCACCAGACAATCGAAGGTGGGCGCGTTGTATTCGTGAAGATGGAAGATGCCGCCGCACCGCCGCGCCGCTTCCAGCGCGGGCAGGAAATCGCCCATCAGCGCGTACTCCGGCACGCCGACCGAGAAGCCGCCAACCGCGGCGCGCAGGCCGAGCGCCTGCATCCGGCAGGCGCGCGCCGCCTCGAACTGCGCGAACCATCGCATCCGCGCCGGCTCGATGGGCACGAACTCGTTCCATCCCTCCCAGTAGTCCACGAAGGGGTTGTTGCGGTACTGCTCCAGGTTCAAGTCCACGTAAGCGTGCCCGGCGGCAACAGGGTCGGTGGTGTTGATCCACTCCGGCTGTTCCTGCCCGATACGGCCAATGGTGACGATCTCCGGTGAAACGGCTTTGACCTCCGCCAGCCAGCCGTAATCGCCGACGGCCTTGACGAGGCGCGGCTTGACGCGGCGCACCAGCTCCATCACGCGCGGTTCACCGCTGCCGAGCGTGTGCAGGCCCAGCTTGCTGGCCGAGAGGCCGGCGATAGGATCGGGCCAGGCCAGCGTCGGCTCAGGCGGTGGCGGCGCGACGGCGGCGGGTTCGGGCGTGGTCGTGAACGCATCGCCTTCAACGACCTGACCGATGAGTGGCAGGTACAGCCGGTGATCGGGCGTGAAGGCCACCGGGGGCGGCGTGGCCGTTGGCGCAACCTCTACGGTCGCCGCCTTCATAGGGTAAGGGGGGTAAGGGCTGGGTGCTTCCAAGGTGGCGTTGATCGGGTAGGCAGTGGGCGCCTCCAGAGGTGCAGAGGGGGCGGACGTCTGCCCGCAGGCTACAACGCCGAGCATGACGCTCAGTACGGCGACGGCCGCGAATATATCGCGTTCGACTCGCGCGGCGGCTCGCGGCTTTATCATGGCTGGCCCGCGACGTAGTGCGTCAGCGGCAAGAACACCTCGCGCAGATCCATCCGATGCCAGGCGTTGGTCGGGCTGCCCGCGCCGGCGGTGAATGTGGTCGCGCCGAGGAGGTACTCATCGTGCTGCATCTCACGGTCGGCCCAGGCCAGTTGGCTGACGTAGGCGTGCGCGCCGGTGACTCCCAGGCCCTGCTGCACCCACCACTCGCCATAGTCTTGCCAGGTGAAACCGTCGTTGGGGCGTGGGTCATCGCAGCGGATGGCCGGCACGCGGTCAATGCCGTACTCGCTGAGGACGAGCGGCAGGTCGCCCAGGCCGCGCGGCTTGAGGAACAGCTCGTACCAGAAGCGGTAGCGGAAGGTGAGCGGACCCGCAGGCACTTGCATAAACGGCGCGCCGGGGATGATGTCGTCATCGGCGCTGCGCACGCCGCACATGAGCAGCGGGCGATTGTATTCGTGCAGATGAAAGAGGCCGCCGCAGCGGTGCGCGGCCTCCAGCGCCGGCAGGAAATCGGCCATATGCTGGTATTCGGGCACACCGGTGGAGAACCCGCCCACCGCTGCGCGCCAGCCCAGGTCGAACATGCGGCAGGCGCGCTCGGCCTCGAACTGGGCGTACCAGCGCCGCTGCTCGCCGGAGGCCAGCACCGGCTCGTTCCAGCCTTCCCAGTAGTCCACGAACGGGTTTGCGCGGTATTGCTCCAGGTGGAGCTGAATGTAACGCGCGGCGGCCTCGGCGGGCGTCAGCACGTTGATCCACTCGAAGTTGTTGTCGGCGATGCGCGCCAGGGTCACCGTCTCCGGCGAAATCTCCTTGACGATCCTGAGCCAGCCAAAATCGCCGACGGCTTTCACCACGCGCGGTCGGGCGCGCACCACGAACTCCATCATCTGCGGGTCGCCTGAACCGACGCTTTGGAAGCTGATCTTGCTGGAAGCGAGCGAATTGCGTCCGGCCGGCCACTCGGCAGGGTAGGCAGGCAGGGCGCGGAACGGCTCGACGGTGCGCGGCAGACTGGTGCTGTAAGCGTAGAGCGGAGCGGTGATGGTTCCGGTGGTGGTGAGCGTGGGCGTAGGCGAGGGCAAACTGGCGGCGGCCAGCCGGGCAATATCGGGCGTGGCGGTGGGCGAGGCGGTGACGAAGACTGGCGACGCCGTGCCTGGCAGGGCGACCGCAATGACCGAGGTCGCCAGCGCACCGACGGCCGGGGAGGGCGTGGGCGCGTTCAGGCTCATACCGGTTGCCTGAGCAATCGGCGCCGCCAGGGCGATCCCCCCATCCCCTTCGGGAGGCAAGGATGCCGACGATGCGTTCGTCGGCGCCAGCGTCATCAGCGGCTGAAGGTGAGCGGCGTTCTCCCGGTGCTGTATCATCAACCAGACAGCGACGAAGCCGAATGTGGTCAGCGCCGTCAGCGCTGCGCCGACGCCGAGGAACCATTGGCCCGAGCTGGTCATCGAACGCTCTTGCGTTCGCGCTGAGCGGCGCGTCATGTGAGGCAGTATCGTCGGCTCAATCGGGCTTGTCAACCCAAAATGCGATTAAGATTTGCTGATGAGCATAACGGCGAAGCGCCTGTGCTATACTCCGCACGCGTGCCAGGTGCGCTCACTTGGTGCGTACTCGCTTCGGAGAGCGGCATGGCCCGCCAAACCATCCTCATCACCGGCGCGAACGGCGAAATCGGCCATGGATTAATCGAACATCTCTCGGACAGCGACAGCCGTTTGCGCCTGATTGCGCTGGACGTGCGTCCGCTGGACGGATCGCTGGCCGCGCGCTGCTACCGCGCCGTGGCGGGCGATATCCTCGACTCGGCCCTCTTGGCCCGCCTCTCCGCCGAGCATGACTTCGACGCCGTCTATCATCTGGCCGCCGTGCTCTCCACCAAGGCCGAGCGGCAGCCCGGCCTCGGCCATCGTATCAATGTGGACGGCACCCTCAATCTGCTGGAGATGGCCGCCGAGCAGGCGCGCAGCTCCGGGCGCGACATCATCTTCCTCTTCCCCAGCTCCATCGCCGTGTACGGCCTGCCCGATTTGGACGCCAAGCGCCGCGCAGGCCGTGTGCGCGAAACGGAGTGGTGCGAACCGCGCACAATGTATGGCATCAACAAACTGTACTGTGAGCAGCTAGGTCGTTACTACGCCAACTACTATCGCCAGCTCGATGCACAACCGACCTCCGGTCGGGTGGATTTTCGCGGCCTGCGCTTCCCCGGGCTGATCAGCGCAACGACTCTGCCCAGCGGCGGCACCAGCGATTTTGCGCCGGAGATGCTGCATCAGGCGGCGCAGGGATTGCGTTACCACTGTTTCGTGCGCCGCGACACGCGCATCCCCTTTATGGCCATGCCCGACGCGATTGCGGCGCTGCTACAACTGGCGGCTGCGCCGCGCCGGCGCCTCACCCGCTACGTCTACAACGTCGGCGCGTTCAATCCCTCGGCGCAAGAGATCGAACAACTCATCGCCGGTTACTTCGCCGCCACGCAGGTCGAGTTTCTGCCCGATCCACGTCGCCAGGCCATCGTGGACTCGTGGCCGGAAGACGTAGACGACTCCGCCGCACGCGCCGACTGGGATTATGCCCCGCGTTACAACCTCCACAGCGCATTTGCCGAGTACCTGATCCCGGCAGTGAAGCAGAGGTATGCGAAATCATGACTCATGAATGATGAGTGATGATTGGGACAATGAGTGGTTTGAAGCCGATCGGGTTGGGGATGCTGGCCCTGATTTTTCTGGCGGCCTGCACGCCCACACCACTGACGGCGGAGCCGCCGCGAACGCAGAGCGTTCAACCGCCGTTGACGGCGACGGCGACGCCCGTGCCCCCCTCGGCTACGCCCGTCATCCCCGCCACGTTGACGCCGCAGCCGCCCACAGCGACGCCCTCCCCAACGGCCACGGCCACCGGCACACCGGCCACACCGTCGGCGGGGATCACACCCGACCCGAACCTTGGCCTGGGCAGCCTGCTGTGGGAGGAAAACTTCGATGGCACGAGCGGCTGGAACTGGACATTCAGCGACGAGGCCGCCACCTTCAGCCTGGCTAGCGGCGCGCTCAATGCGGTGATGAAGCGCAGCGACCTGGGCTGGCGCATCGCCGGCGGACCGGATGTGCGGGCCGGCGACCAGCAAATTACTCTCACCGTGCGCGCCAATCTGTGCTACGCTAACGACGAGTACGGCGTTTTGTTTCGCGGGCAGTTGGATGCACGGGGGCGGTTCAACGGCTACGTGTTCAAAGTGAATTGCGCAGGCCAGGCGCGCCTCGAACGGTTGCTGGAGAATGGTCAGACCGTCCTGCTGGAGTGGACGCCGGTGAGCGCGCTGCAACCCGGTGCGCCGGCAGAGAACACGCTGCTGGTCTGGGCGATGCAGGACCAATTCAACGTTTATGCCAACGATCGCTTCGTCGGCAGCGCCACCGACAAGGCTTTTCGTGAGGGCATCTTTGGCTTGTTCCTACGTGACCGCACCGACGGCGGCCTGTCGGTCAGTTATACGCGGTTGAGGGTCAGGCAAGTGGAACGCAGCAAGTAAAGTCTTTGAGTCTTTCCAAGGAGACCACACTATGTCCACGATGACGGGCATCACGACCCATCGCGTCAATCTGCGCGCCGGCGCGGGCACGACTCATCCGGTTCTGACCGTGCTTGCCCCGCGCACGCCATTTACGGTGCTCCAACAGCAGGGCGAATGGCTCCACGTCAGCGTCAATACCACGGAGCACGGGGGACGCGAGGGCTTTCTGCATCGCGGCTTTGTGCGTTTGGAGGCGCTTGCGCCTGCACCCGCGCAGCCCGCGTCCGCTCAGCCCCAACCTCCCACGCCGCTGCCCCCTTCAGGGGGTGGCGGGGCGGAGCAGGGAGGTACGGCAACGCCGCCGGCCCCTACGCCGCGCGCTTCCGTCGGCGCGGCGCTGAGCGAGGTGCCATTGCCGCCGCCCGCCGAGAAGTTGCTGCGCGTGGACCCCAGAGCGCCGCTCCTCAACCGGCTGGCTGCCCGCATCTGGAACCAGTACGGCAACCTGCTTGAGGCGCTCTCCGCGCAGTTGCAGATCGCGCCGGCGGTGGCCGTGGCCGTCTTCGCCGTCGAATCCGGCGGCCAAGCCTTCAGCCTGGTCACCAACAAGATGCTGATCCGGTTCGAGAACCACGTCTTTTACAACCTGTGGGGCAGGCACAACCAGGCAGTATTCCACCAGCACTTCACTTTCAATCCTGACCAGAAGTGGCTGGGCCACAAGTGGCGGCCGACACCGAACGGGGACTGGCGCCCGCCGGACCGCGCGGACTTTCACGGCGACCAGGAGCGTGAGTGGGAAGTGCTGACGTTTGCGCGCACGCTCAACGACGAAGCGGCGAAGAAATCCATCAGCATGGGCGCGCCGCAGATCATGGGCTTTAATCACGCCGCCATCGGCTACGCCAGCGTTCACGATCTGTTCGAGGCGTTCAATCATCCCGACCGCGTCCAGGCCGAGCGTGCGCAGGTCGTCGGCTTCTTCGACTTCGTCAACGCCAACCCGCAGCGCATCACCGCCTTGCAGGCGCAGGATTTCGTCCAGTTCGCCCGCTCCTACAACGGGATCGGCCAGGAGCGATTGTACGGCACGAACATCAAGACCACCTTCGACGCCTTCAACGCCATGCGCGCCGCGGCGGGCTTCTGATCACTCCTGTCCGCTGCCTCTGTTCAATCCGTTGACCGATGACCGAACCGAAAAAGCCTTTGCGCAATCGCCTCAACAATCTCGACGCCAAGGCCTGGCTCAAATTCCAAAAATCCTGGTTCATCCACAACCCGCCGCCACGGCGCCGGGACGTGCTGACACACCCCGCCAAATTCCCGGAGACACTGGCGCAGGAGTTCATCGAATTTTTCACCAAGAAGGGGCAGACGGTGCTCGACCCGATGGTGGGCACCGGCTCGACGCTGGTGGCGTGTCTGCGCGCGCGGCGCAACGGCATCGGCATCGAGCTGAACCCGAAGTACGCGGCCATTGCGAAGCAGGTCGTGGCGGACGAGGCGCGGCTGTTGGATAAGCGCGCGGCGAAGTCGCTGCACGTCGAGGTGATCCGGGGCGACGCCGCCGACGCGCTCAAACTCGTCCATGGCCCGGTGGATTACGTGATCACCTCGCCTCCGTACTGGGACATGCTGCATGCGCGCGGCGCGGAGACGCAGAAGAAACGCCGCACGACGAGCGGCCTCGACGTGGTGTATTCCGACGACCCGCGCGACCTGGGCAACGTGCGCGACTACGACGAGTTCGTGGAGCGGCTGGCGCGCATTTACGAGGCGCTCTGCCCGCTGTTGAAGGACAAAGCCTATCTCACCATCATCGTCAAGAACGTGAAGAAGGGCGGAAAAATCTACCCACTGGCCTGGGACCTGTCACGCGCGTTGAGCGAAACGTACACGCTCAAGGATGAGCGCGTCTGGTGTCAGGACAACCAGCGCCTCGCGCCTTACGGCCTGGGCAATGCCTGGGTGAGCAACACCTTTCATCATTACTGCCTCCAGTTCCGCAAGGAAAATGGCTGACCCTGTGCCCGCGCCGAGGCCACGCGCCGCTTGGCGTTGGCTCGGCGGATCACTGCTGGTTCTGCTCGCGGCCTATGGGCTGAATGTGTGGCGGCCCGTCTGGCTGGCCCGCCCCTGGCTGACGCTCACGCCGCTGCTGTATCAGGCGCTGTACGCGCCGGGATTTGCGCTGCTGGCGCTGGCCCTCTGGCAATTGTTTCCCCGGCGCCGTCTTCTGGCGGTGCTGCTCACCCTCATGCTGCCGCCCGCCCTGTGCGCCGGGTGCTTCCTGGTCACGGCCATCCTCGCGCCGCGCAGCCAGAGGGAAGTGACCGAACTGGGAATCTTGGGCGGCGAGGTGGGCCTGCAAACCTTTGAGTGCCGCGCGCCCTCCGAGCGCGTGTACGAATGTGAATGGCGGCAAAGCTCCTCAGATGGGCCGGAGGTGTGGGTGGTCTCGTACCGTTGGGCAGCCCTGCCGGGCGCGCCGCTGATGTGGCTGACCCGCGCAGACGAGCGCCGCGAGCGCGACCCGCGCTGGCCCGCGTCGCCATGATCTCCGCGACCGACATCCTCCGCCTGCCCTTCGACGACACGCTCACGCGCGCCGGGGTGGAGTACGCCAAAAAGTCGCTGCACTACACCTACGACCGCATGCACCTGAACCTGGGCGCGCGGCTGCGCAAAATTGTGGCAGGCGTGGCCGTGGAGCTGGCCTTCCGCCGCTGGCTGGACGCGAACAAAGTGCCCTACGATCTGCTCGGCGCAACGGCCTTCACCGAAAAAGACAAGTACGACCTGCGCCTCGGCGGGCGGCGCTGCGATTTGAAGAGCTTCCTCATCACCCGGCGCGACGACATCCGTGAACTGCGCCGTGACCCGGGCTGGCTGCTGGACGCTGCCGCGTTGGTGCCCGAGGATCAATTGCTCGGCCAGTCGCTCGCCGACGGCGACGTGTACGCCTTCGGTTTTCTGGCCGGCCTGGAGACGCGCCAGCGCGACGACCTGGATAAGGCCGTGCAGGCCGGGCAGCCGCTGCAGCTGGTGGCCTCGCCCGACGCCGACGCTTGGCTGGGCCGAGGCCTGTGGCGGCCCCTCGGCCCGCTGGTGCTCAAGACCAACCTGCTCGCCCCGCTGGAAGTAGAGATCGGTGGACAGGGCGCGGACCGCGGCGCAGTGGTGGAACGGTTGCTGCTCCCGCCGCGTGAACGTGTCGAGACGCAGCACGAATTTTATTCGTTGCTGTACCTGCAGGTTGACCGCCCGCCGGAAGGCGTGCTCGGCGTGCGCAGCCCGGCGCTGCGCGAGACGCACGTCTTCACGCCGGCTCAGTGGCACAATATCTGGATCTACGGCATGGAGGTCATCATCGCCGGCTGGCTCACCAAAGGCGACTTCCGCTCGCACAGCCGGCGGCTCCCGGCCGGCTCCCGCGTCAAGCAATATGCCCGCACGCAAACCACCAACTACGCCCTCGACGTGCGCCATCTGCGTCCCATCCGCGATCTGGCAACGCGCGTCAAAGAGTTCGCCGGCGCGCGCTCATAAGTGTTTTGTGTGATTGCCATACGACCCTGGTTTTGGACGGACGACACTGTCCGGAATAAGATACAATCCCGTGAACGATAAGCTTTTCTTCCAGATTATCGGAGACTAAAAATGAAGCGTAATCTTTCAACAATATTGGCCGCACTGTTCGCCCTGGCGCTACCCCTGGCCGCCTGCGCGCCCGCGGCCCCGCCTGCCGCCACGCCGGCGCCGACCGCCGCCGCGCCGGTCACCCTGCGCACCGGCTACATCCCCGTCATTTTCTACGCGCCACTCTACCTCGGCATCGAGCGCGGCTATTTTGCGGCAGAAGGCATCACGCTCGAATTGACCCCGATCCAGAGCGGCAACGACGCCATCGTGCAACTGGCCGCCGGCAACTTCGACGTAGCGCTGGGCGGCGCGAACGCCGGCCTGTTCAACGCCGTCAACAAAGGGCTGAAGTTCCAGATCGTCGCACCCCTGCACAGCGAGCGGCCGCCGTTGACCACGCCCCTGATCATCAGCGCCAAGAACGACACGATCAAGACCGTGGCCGACCTCAAAGGCAAGAAGGTGGCGGTGAACGCACTGGGCGCGGGCATCGAGTACTGGCTGAACGAGGCGCTCAAGACCGGCGGCCTGACGATGGCCGACATCCAGCTCGAAGCGATGCCGTTCGCCAACATCGCCGCCGCGCTCGACAGCGGCCAGCTCGACGCTGCCGTCATGTCCGAGCCGTTCGTCACCATCGCCGCCGACAAGGGCCTGGTGAAGGTGCTGAAGAACGACTACATCAACGGCTTCACGGCGACCTACGTCTTCATGAGCGCATTGGTAACCGAGCGGCCCGAGGTGGCGCGCGGTTTCTTGCGCGCCTACATCAAAGCCAGCCGCGAGCTGCAGGGCGCGTACATGACCGATGAACTGGCCGGCATCCTGGAGAAATACACCAAGGTGCCCGCCGATGTGGCAAAGCGCCTGCCCCTGCCGCAGTTCGACCCCGAAGCGCGGGTACCGCTGGCCGACCTCGAAGCTCTGCAGATGTACTTCATGGGCCGCGGCCTGCTCGATTACCAGGAGCCTTTGGACCTGACCCCCATCGTCAACACGCAATTGGCGGCGGAGGCGGTCGGAGATTTGGGAAAGTAAAGGTGAGCGGAAACGAAGGATGAGGGAACCCCGGGGATTTTCTCGGTCTCCCTCTTCTCCCATCCGGCTCATGCCCAAAATCGAAATCTCTGCCCTGCGCGTCACCTATCCGGCGCGCGCCAACACCGGGCCGGTGGAGGCGCTCGGACCGCTGACGCTGACCGTCGCCGAGGGCGAGCTGCTCTGCCTGGTCGGGCCGAGCGGCTGTGGCAAAAGCACACTGCTGCGCGTCCTTGCCGGTCTGGAACAGCCGACGAGCGGGACTGCCGTCATCCACCATGCCGACCCGCAGCGCCCGGCGCAGGCGCTGGTGTTCCAGAACGCCGGCATCTTCCCCTGGCTGACGGTGGAGGACAACGTGGCCTATGGACTGCGCGTCAACGGCGCGCCACGCGCCATTTCAGCCGCGGCGGCCAGACGCTGGGTCGGTGAGATGGGGTTGGAGAAGTTCGCACGCGCTTACCCGGCCCAGCTCTCGGGCGGCATGCAGCAGCGCGTCGGGCTGGCGCGCGCCTTCGCCTACGACCCGGCGGTGCTGCTGATGGACGAGCCGTTCGCCGCGCTCGATGCGCAGACGCGCCTGTTGTTGCAACAGACCCTGCTCCAGCAGTGGGAGCAGCTGCGCAAGACCGTCGTCTTCGTCACGCACAGCATCGAGGAGGCGCTGACACTCGGCGACCGCGTGTGCGTGATGTCGGCGCGGCCCGGGCGTATCCTGCGCGAGTTCACCGTGCCGTTCGCCCGCCCGCGCGACGCCGTGGCCCTGCGCACCGACCCGCGCTTCGGGCAATTGTTCAATGACGTGTGGGAAGCGTTGCGCCTTGAAGTGGATCGGGCGCGGCTGCGGGAGAACGGGTTTGGCCAAAACTGATGAGGCAACTGGTGTGGCCCGCCTTCCCGCTCTACCGGCGCGACGCAGTGCGGGTTGATGGGCCGGTGAATCTATTGCTGGACGATTGATTGAGAACCTATCTCTAAACTGAGGGTCTGGCGAAGGCATTGCCTCCGCCAGACCCGGATCAAACCGCCAAGGCGAAGTTTAGAGATAAGCTCTAAAGAACGCTTTGCGTTCTTCGCCACTTCGCGGTTAAGAGCCTGTTTGTGAATTGGGTGTTGATAGCGATTGAGAGCGAGAATGCGAGTGCGATTGAGATCAGTTCCAGTGCCTGCTCAACGGGTCACTCCTGTAGCGGACAGCTTTGGTTTGGCGTGCAGTAGGCGGACTCCGGCCCCGACTGAGCGGTCAGGCAGGTGCCATCGCGGTCAACCGTCTGAGCATCAAACGCGTCATGGCGATATACACCCAGGCTTCTTCATTTGGACTTTTGACAAAGCCTATTGTGCCCCAAGCGCGGTTGGGGCAAGAAGAACACCATAACCATTGCCAAACGAGCCGATCGGGTCAGGTTTTACGCTTGCAGACCACTGGCGCGCAAGGTCGGTG